>NZ_JAKGAY010000037.1:0-32938 GCF_021532545.1 Halomonas sp. Cn5-12 | reverse complement strand
CTATGCATTACTCACCCGTCCGCCGCTCGTCAGCATCTAGCAAGCTAGATCTGTTACCGCTCGACTTGCATGTGTTAGGCCTGCCGCCAGCGTTCAATCTGAGCCATGATCAAACTCTTCAGTTTAAAATCATTGTGATGCTTACTCCTCACCCGAAGGTAACAAAAGCGCATCAAACTTGGCTCAAGGTTCAAACGAATTCATTCAAACTTTCGTTCTCATGACCGCTTGCCTTGATATTTGGTGACTTATCACCCTCATCGGCAAGCGCCCACATGAATTACCTGATCAAATTGTTAAAGAGCTGTTTCGCTGTGCTGGCTCGGTGACCTGAACCGTGTTGCCTCAGCGAGGAAGGCGTATTCTACGCATTTCCTGGTGGTTGTCAACCGCTGTTTTCAGCGAGTGAAGCGAGCGACTTAAACTATAACAAGACGGCTCTAACTTCTTGACAAACCAGAAGTTTTTCAACCTCATTTACCGCTGGTAACGCTTGGCGTCCCCGGCAGCGGATGCGTACTTTACGGATTCGCGGCCGGGTTGGCAAGGGCTTTTGTAAAAAAATGCCAACACCGCTCTATCAAGCTGATTACCGGCTACCTGATAGGGTGTTCAAGTTCTTTTATAGCGCCAGATACTAACGATTCGGAACTAAGGTCAGCTATCGTTCGCGCGCCTGTCAACGTCATCGCAACCCGCATCTCTTTATCGAAAAGCTCTAGCAAATTGGCGACACCCGCCTCCCCAGCAGTGGCCAGCGCATAAATGAAGGCACGGCCAATCAATGCTGTATCGGCTCCCATAGCAATCATCCTTACTACATCCAACCCGTTGCGCACCCCGGAGTCGGCCAGGATCGTCAGATCGCCTTTAACTGCATCCGCAATAGCAGGAAGGGCACGCGCAGTAGAGGGAACACCATCTAGCTGACGACCGCCATGGTTCGAAACCACAATACCGTCTGCGCCGAAACGCACTGCATCACGCGCATCTTCAGCGTCGAGAATCCCCTTAATGATCATCGGGCCATCCCACTGCTCACGAATCCAATCCAGATCTTTCCAAGAGATAGAGGGATCAAAGTTGTCACCTAGCCAAGCTATATAGTCCTCAAGCTCTGTAGGCTTACCACGATAATCAGACACATTACCTAGATCATGTGGACGACCATGAACCCCCACGTCCCAGGCCCATAAAGGATGCAGCGCGGCTTGCAGCATTCGCCTCATGGGTCCACTTTTACCGCTCATGCCTGAATGCGCATCACGATAACGCGCTCCTGGAACCGGCATATCAACCGTAAAAACCAGTGTCTTCACGCCTGCGGCCTTAGCACGCTCCAGCACATGCTTCATAAAGCCGCGATCTTTTAGCACGTAAAGTTGAAACCAGATGGGGCGGTCAACTGCCGCGGCTACTTCCGCAATAGGGCACACCGATACTGTCGAGAGCGTGAATGGTATGCCTTTTTTGGTGGCCGCCCGAGCTGCCTGCACTTCACCACGCCTTGCATACATCCCCGTCAAGCCCACCGGCGCCAGCGCAAGAGGCATCGCCATTTTTTCGCCAAACAGCTCGGTTTCGAGTGATAGCGACGACATATCCTTCAGCACACGCTGCCGCAATGCGATACCTGCGAGATCCTCAACATTTCGGTTCAGCGTATGCTCTGCGTATGACCCACCGTCAGCATAATGAAAAAGAAAGGGAGGGATACGGCGCTTGGCAGCTTGGCGGTAGTCCGTCGGTGCTGAAATGATCATGGCAGGCCCTATGCAATAAATAGATGCACTATTTATAAGTACTATCTACAAACGGTCATCGAAGCGTTGGTGTTAAGCGCCTCAGATTAAAATTGGTTTTACCAATTTACAAAAAATCAGATTCAACATTAGTGAGAGGTTACCGCTGTGTCAAACCGGCATCACGCTCTATAGCGCTTTTCAGCTATATACTTTAGTTTCAAACCGCATAAACAGTACCGTTAGCCATCCATTTGTTAGCGTTTTACTATTGAGACAAATCATTGAAGCCCCTACCATTGGTCTTACCAATTATGTGGACCCTCACCAATGACTTACCCACCGCTCCGCCAACAGCGCTTAGCTGATGTGATTACTGAACGCCTTGAAGCCATGATCCTGGAAGGCAGCCTGAAGCCGGGCCAGCGCTTGCCACCCGAGCGTGAACTCGCTGAACGTTTTGGGGTATCTCGGCCCTCACTTCGAGAAGCAATTCAAAAGCTGGCGGCTCGCGGCTTGCTCACCAGCCGCCAGGGTGGTGGCACATTTGTTAATGAAACGCTTAACAATGGTTACACGGATCCGCTATTAGAGATGATGTCGCGCCACAATGAATTTCATCTCGATCTGCTTGAGTTTCGCGACGCCATGGAGGGTATTTCTGCTTACTATGCCGCGCTACGCTCGACACCTGCAGATAAAGCTGTCTTGATTCAGCGCTTTGAAGAGCTTGATGGTGGCTTTGTGGGGGCTGACCCGGCTCAAGAGGCTAAGCTAGATGCGGCTTTTCACCTAGCTATTGCGGAGGCTGCCCATAACGTTCTGCTGCTTCACACGATCCGCGGCATTTTTCATCTGCTGGAACAGAGCATCGTGGATAACTTGGCCCACCTGTTCGCCAAACCCGACTCGCGTACCCAGCTAATGAACCAGCATCGTGCCTTGCTGGATGCCATTTTAGAGGGCCGCGCTGAAGATGCTCGAACCCGCGCCCACGAGCACTTAGTGTATGTAGAAGAAGGGCTGCTTGAGATGGCTAGAGCCGAAACTCGCGCTCAGCGCGCTCTACGTCGTGCCCAAGCCACTAATAGTCCCGCATGAGTAGTCACGTCAGCAGCACCGAGTGGCGCTGGCGTCTGCTATGGCTTATCGCCATTCCCGTTGGGCTACTGCTGTTTATGTGGCAGGCGGCTCAGTTCGCTCGTGAACAGGCACTTTCGAATCTTCAGGATGATGCCGAGAACGAGCTACGCCTCTCCGCGGCCAACTTGAACGGCTACCTGCTGCGTTACGACTACCTGCCGCAAATGCTCGCCACCCGAGAGGGTATTCAGCGCTTTCTTGCCTCTCCGGATAGCCAAGACCCTATGCCACTCAACCTGCTGCTGGATCGTTTTCGTTTCACTTCAGGCGTCTCGGACGTTTACCTGCTTGATCGCGATGCCGACACCATCGCGGCTAGCAACTGGCATCGCCCCAACACTTTCATTGGTCAGAACTACGCGTTTCGCAGCTACTACTCCGATGCCATCGCGGGTGGCCAGGGACGCTTTTTTGGGCTTGGGATCCAGTCGTTAGAGCGCGGCTACTACTTTTCCTCTCCGGTGTGGCTGGACGATACCTCTCCCGATGCCAAGCCGGATGGCGTGATCGTCGTCAAAGTGCTGCTTGATGACGTCGAGGAGAGCTGGGCCGAGCAGGACGCCGAGCTGTTCGTCACCGACAGCGACAACATCATCTTTATGGCCAGCCACCCCGAACTGCGCATGAACGCTCTCTATCCGCTGAGCGACGAGCAGCGCGACGCGCTCCGCGAAACCCGCCGTTATGCCATGGAGCCGCTAACGCCGTCTGGGATTCAATTGAATACCCCATACGGGCCCGGTAGTTACCTAGTGAGCTTTGCCCATGGCCCTCTCAGCGGCGGGCGCTATTTAAGCCTCACGCGCCCCATTCCTGAGTTTGGCTGGCAAATGCATATTCTCAAGCCACTGACACCGGTCATGAACGCCCAGTGGATTGCTGCCTTCATGGCGGGAGGACTCTACGGCGTCATCGCCCTAGCAGGGGGCATTGGCTGGCAACGCCTGAGACTACGCCGGGAACGTGAAGCGTTTGCCGAGCGGGAGCGCCAAACGTTAGCCCACGTGCGAGATGAGCTTGAAGTCAGCGTCGAGCGTCGTACCCGCGACTTAGTCGCCAGCAACCAACGCCTCTCGGATGAAATTGAAGAACGGCGGCGAGCAGAGGCCAACTTACGCCAAACCCAAGATGAGCTTATTCAAGCCGCTAAGCTCGCTGTGCTTGGGCAGTTAGCCGCCGGGATTAACCACGAACTCAACCAACCTTTAGCAGCGATTCGTGCCTATGCTGAAAACGCACGGCGCTTTATTGAGCTATCGCGGATTGAGAGCGCCGACGCCAATTTAGCGCAGATTGTTGAGCTCACTGAACGAATGGCCGATATCAGCGCCCAGCTACGCCAGTTCTCTCGCAAAAGCAGCGAGCGGCAGGAGACCATCTCCGTACAAGCCTGCATCGAGTATGCCCTGCGCCTGTTTCATAGCCGCCTGAAAGAGGGTAGCGTTCAGGTGGAGCAGCAATGGGCAGAAGCAACGCTTTGGGTAAACGCTGATTTAGTCCGCCTAGAGCAGGTACTGGTTAACCTGATCGGCAATGCACTGCAGGCGATGAAAGAGACGCCTTCGCCGGTGCTCACGCTGCGCGCAGAAGTGATCAAAGATCAGGTGGTCATCAGCGTCGCTGACAACGGCCCCGGCATTACCAAGCAACATCTTGGGCATATTTTTGAGCCTTTTTTTACCACCAAAGCACCCGGTAGCGGGTTAGGGCTAGGACTCTCTATTTCCTCGCGTATTATGGAAGATCTTGGCGGCAAGCTGCAGGCCACGAATCTCGCTACGGGTGGCGCCTGTTTCACAGTCACCTTGCCACGCTCAACGGCCCCGGAGCCCTCTACTGCCCGCCTAAAACAGGAGAATCAACCCCATGCATGAGCCGTCGACGCTGCCGGTCATGGTGATCGACGACGAACCGCATCTGCGTATCACCGCCAGCCAAACGTTAGAACTTGCGGGCTATACGCCCCACTGCTTTGAATCGGCCGAACAGGCGCTTGCCGCGCTGCCGAATGACTTTCCTGGTGTCATTGTGAGTGATATTCGCATGCCTGGGATGGACGGCATGGCGCTGCTGCATGAGCTACATAGCCGCGACGCCACGCTGCCGATTATTCTGATTACCGGTCACGGCGACATTTCGACTGCCGTAGAAGCCATGCGTGCAGGCGCCTGGGACTTTCTAGAAAAGCCTTTCGCGGGCGACCAGCTGCTGGATGTGGTGAGACGTGGCATCGAAAAGCGCCAGCTAAGCCTTGAGAACCTGCGCTTGAAGGCCGAGCTAGAGGTGCAACAAGCCGCACTGGGCCCGCGCTTGGTTGGGCGAACGCCAGTAATCTCAAGGCTTGCCGCGATGATTCAGCGCATCAGCCAAGTGGAAGCCGACGTGCTGCTGTTTGGCGAAACGGGCACCGGCAAAGACTTGGTTGCCAGAGCGATTCACGAGCGCAGCGCCCGACGTAACAGTCCATTTATGGCCATCAACTGCGGCGCGGTGCCGGAAAACACCATCGAGTCCGAGCTGTTCGGCCATGAGAAAGGCGCCTTCACAGGGGCGGTAGAGCGGCGAATTGGTAAATTTGAGCACGCTAACGGCGGCACCGTCTTTTTAGATGAGATTGAGTCCATGCCCTTGGCACTTCAGGTGAAATTGCTGCGAGTGCTTCAGGAGCGTAGCGTAGAACGGTTAGGCGCCAACGAAGCTGTTCCGCTCAATATCCGTGTGATTGCCGCCACCAAAGTCGACCTCAAAGTCGCCGCCGAAGAGGGGCGCTTTCGCGAAGATCTCTACTACCGGCTAAACGTAGTCACCCTACCGCTGCCAGCACTTCGCGAGCGAAGAGAAGACATTCCCTTACTGTTCCAACACTTTGCCGTGGTGGCGGCGAATCGCAGCGGGCTTGAAGCGCCCACTCTAGATAGCCACGCCATTGCCACCCTCCTGGCCCACGACTGGCCGGGAAATGTGCGTGAACTGCGTAACCTAGCCGAGCGCTATGTACTGCTGGGAGCCGCGTTTGACTACCGTCTTGATGCCCTGCTGGAGGGTGTCGCTGCCGACACTCAAGAGCTAACGCTACCCCGCCAAGTAGAGCTGTTTGAAAAGAGCTTGATCAGTCAGTCGCTAGCGCGCCATCAAGGACGAGTGACGGATGTTTGCCACCATTTAGGAATCCCCCGCAAAACGTTTTATGACAAGCTCAAAAAGCACGGTTTAAGCGCTGGCGACTATCGCCACAGCAGCGAACCCTGATGAAATAGCTCAACCAGCACTCCCCAAGGCGGCACCCAGGGCACCAAGATAAGCATGGTGATCAACATTAATAGGTTGGAAAGTGGACGGCGGCTATCGCCAAGCTTTAGCGCAGTACCGAAAGAGCGCTTTAAGCGCGCCCCTTCGAGGTCGACGCTAAACAGTTCATCCAAACTCAAGTGAATAATAAACCCAAACAGTACTGCAGCCCCGTGGCTCCACGCCAGCCAGGCAGGCTGGGCAAGCAAGTGAAAGCTTAGCGCAGCCGTAGCCAACGCACACAGCCCTGCCGCCATGAGTGAATGCCAAATCCCCCGATGAACAGTCAAGCGCGAAAACAGTACGGACGCTAAATAGCGCACTGAAAAATAGATGCCACCACACGCCACCAGCAGTAGCCCAGGTGTTAACCACGGCTGCAGCAACAGCACACCCAGCACCAGCGAAGGCACTGATAAAATATTAAAAATCAGCCGGATAGAGCGAGAACGGTCAGCATCAATATCGGGGAGAATACCGCCAAAGGCCACCAGGGCAATGACTAGCAGGGCTTGTGGAGCTACCCACCACTGCGCCTGCCAGCCAACGTAAGCCATTAGCGTGCCGCCCGCTGCTGCAACCGTTATATGCGTGCGAAAATTAGCCATGTCGCGGCACCCTAGAAAACTGGATAAATTACCAGACTTTCAGTGCGCGCAACATGGCTAGGTTAGAAAAAAGAGTGGTAAGGCAAACGCTTAACGTGCTTCGGCGGCTTCCATAAGGAACTGATCTTTTAACTTAACGTAATTGCCTGCGGTATAGGGGAAGAAAGCCCGCTCTTTCTCCTTGAGCGGGCGCAGCGCCTTCGCAGGGTTACCGGCATAAACGTAACCGCTCTCCAATCGTTTGCCCGGTGTCACTACCGCGCCAGCAGCAATAATCACCTCATCTTCAACCACTGCACCATCCATCACGATGGCGCCCATTCCCACCAGAATGCGGCTGCCCAGGGTGCAACCGTGCAAAATTGCCTTGTGGCCAATGGTCACATCGTCGCCAATCGTGAGCGGGAAACCATCAGGATTGAAATCACTGGCGTGGGTAATGTGCAGCACGCTGCCATCTTGAACGCTGGTGCGCGCACCAATGGTGATGCGGTGCATATCGCCGCGAATCACCGTCATCGGCCATACCGAGCAGTCATCACCGAGCGTGACATTGCCAATCACCACGCTGGCGGGATCGATGTAGACACGCTCACCCAACTGCGGCGAAACGCCTTGATACGTTCGTAAGGCACTGCTCATGATTATCTCCTTAACACGATAAAGGGGCTGAAAGGCGCACTATAGCAACCCACCGAGTAAGACGATAAACGTCAGCGGAATCGACACCCAGCGAATCGTCGTACGCCATAGTAAATAGCCGCGCTCCCCCGCGCCCAATGCGCTGATGACACGCGCTTGTGGCATCACCCATGCGGCAAAAATCGCGATTAGCAGCCCTCCCATGGGGAGGAAGATATCAGGGGGAATACTGCTTACCAGCTCAAAGACGTTACGCCCAAACAGCGGCCTGAATTCTGCCAGGGTTGAAAACGAGAACGCTGATAGCAAGCCGATTAACCATACGCTGAGCGCTACCGCCGCCGTTGCCGTACTGCGCCGCCAACCCAGCCCCTGCAACGTGGCCACCATTGGCTCGGCAAGGTTGATCGCCGAGGTCCAGGTGGCCAGCAGCAGCAGCAGGAAAAATACGCTGAGCCAGAACGATCCCCAGGGCAACTCGGAAAACGCTATGGGCAGCGTCACGAACATCAGTCCTGGTCCATCGGCGGGGTCCATGCCCTGGGCAAACACCACCGAGAAAATCGCAATGCCCGCCAGCAGCGCCACGCTAATATCCAACACCGCCACGGCAAAGGCCGCCTTCGGCAGGCTCTGCTCATCGGGCATATAAGCCCCGTACGCCATCAGCGCACAGGCACCGACTGCCAGCGTAAAGAAGGCATGGCCCATGGCATGCAATATGACCGCGGGAGTCACGTCCTCGAACGAGGGCAGAAAGAGCCACGACAGCGCGGTACCAAAGCCCGACGTAGTAGTGGCATAAATGGCTAACAGCAGCAGCAAACCGTATAGCAGTGGCATCAGCAGGTTGTTGAGCCGCTCAAGCCCTTTGGCCACCCCAGCTGCCACCACCGTCATGGTCATGAAGAGGAACAGCGAGTGGTTGAAGATCAGCAGCCCAGGATTCGCCAGAAACGCTTCGAATCCTGCACCGATCTCAGCTGCGCTGGCACCGTTAAAGTTGCCGTTCACCGAGGCCACTAAAAACTCAATCGACCAACCCGACACCACCGAGTAAAACGACAAAATACAGAACACGGTGAACGCGCCAAATAGCCCCAGCCAGCGCCAGTGCCGGGAAGCCCCCGCTTCTGACGCCAATGCGCCTAAGGCTTGCATCGGCCCGCGCCGCCCGGCACGCCCAATGAGGATTTCCGCCATCATCACGGGAATCCCAAGTAGCAGCACGAACGCCACATAAATCAGCAAAAAAGCAGCGCCGCCGTTCTCTCCCGCCACATAGGGGAAGCGCCAAATATTGCCCAGCCCAACCGCCGCACCTGTTACCGCCAAGATAAAGGCCCGCTTCGACCCCCAGCGCTCTAGCGTTTCACTCATTACTTGCTCCTGCCATGGGTGGCATTGTTGGTGACACTTACAGATTACGGATATGGAAAGGCGGCAAGACTAGCAGGCGCCTGCCCCCAGGCCAAACGCTTGCAGCGGGTCAAGCATTGAAACAACGTCTCACTGCCCGCACTGTGTCATCATCAGCGTACGTTTTTGTGCGCCCCTAACTTGATTGCTACCGAGGTGCTTATGTCCCGCAACCCGTTGCTAGAGAGCCACGAGCTTCCCCCTTTCGCCGACATTCGTGCCGACCACGTGGTGCCCGCCGTGGAAACGCTGCTCGATGAGAGCCGCGAGGCGATTGATCGCCTCGCCCAACAGGCCGTTGCCACATCCCCAACGTGGGACAACTTTGCCGCACCGCTGGAAGCAGTGAATGACCGTCTTTCCCAGGCCTGGTCACCGGTGTCGCACCTCAACGGCACCATGAATACCCCAGAGCTGCGCGATGCTTACCAAGCCTGCCTGGAAAAACTCTCTGCATTTGGCACCTGGGTCGGTCAGCACGAAGGGCTGTTCAAAGGCTGGCAGGCGCTAAAAGAGAGCGAGAGCTGGTCAACGCTGACGGCCGCCCAACAGCGTACGGTGGATAACGCCCTGCGCGATTTTCGCCTGGCCGGGGTCGACCTACCGGCGGATAAGAAGGCTCGTTACGGTGAAATTCAGTCCCGGCTCTCTACGCTTTCTAACCAGTTTTCTAATAACGTGCTGGACGCCACCCAGGCGTGGCATAAAGACATTCAGGATCGCGACGCGCTGGCGGGCGTTCCTGAGAGCGCTCTGGAAACTCTTAAAGCCCTGGCAGACGCTAAAGGCGTTGATGGCTACCGCATTACGCTGGATTTCCCCAGTTTCTTCCCCATCGTCAGCTACGCCGACAGCCGCGAGCTGCGCGAAGAAGTGTATACCGCCTTCGTGACCCGCGCCTCCGACCAGGGCCCCAACGCGGGCAAGTTCGACAACGCCCCCATTTTGGAAGAGATTCTGGCCCTGCGTCAGGAACTGGCGCGGTTGCTGGGCTTCGACACCTACGCCGACTACTCGCTAACTACCAAAATGGCAGACTCCCCCGCGCAGGTGCTGGACTTTTTGGAAGACCTCGCCCGCCGCGCCAAGCCGCAAGCGCAGGAGGAGTTTGCCGAACTCAGCGCCTACGCCCGTGACGAGCTAGGCATCGAGACGCTCAACCCCTGGGATGTCGCCTACGTCAGCGAGAAACTGCGCGAAGCACGCTACGCTATTTCCCAAGAGCAACTGCGCCCCTACTTCCCCGCGCCGCGGGTCGTGGATGGCTTGTTCCAAGTCGTCGAGCGCCTTTACAACGTTCAGGTAAAAGAAGACAGCAGCGCTCCGAGCTATCACGACGACGTGCGCTTCTTCCGTATTACCGAACAGGGCAAACCGATTGCTGGGTTCTATCTGGATCTCTACGCCCGCGAAGGCAAACGGGGCGGTGCGTGGATGGCTGACTGCCGGGTACGCCGTAAAACCGAGAACGGCGTGCAGCTCCCAGTGGCCTTCTTGACCTGCAACTTCACCGCGCCAGTAGGCGGTAAACCTGCGCTGCTGACCCATGACGAAGTGACCACGCTGTTCCACGAGTTTGGCCATGGTTTGCACCATATGCTGACCAAGCAAGACGTGGCCGACGTGTCAGGCATCAACGGCGTGGCCTGGGATGCGGTTGAGCTGCCCAGCCAGTTTATGGAGAACTACTGCTGGGAGCGGGAAGGTCTCGACCTGCTAGCTAAACACGTAGACACCGGCGAACCGCTGCCGGACGTTCTGTTCGAGCGCCTGCAAGCGGCGAAAAACTTCCAGTCCGCCATGGGCATGGTGCGTCAGATCGAGTTTTCTCTGTTCGACCTACGCCTCCATCACGAGCTGGAAGCGCCTTCGGCCAGCGATGTTCAGACGCTGCTCGACGACGTGCGTCGCCAAACCTCTGTCGTTCCCGTGGTCGACTTCAACCGCTTCCAAAATAGTTTCAGCCACATCTTTGCAGGCGGCTACGCCGCTGGCTACTACAGCTATAAGTGGGCGGAAGTGCTCTCTGCCGATGCCTGGAGCGCCTTTGAAGAAGCCGGGATTTTTGACCCAGACACTGGCCAGCGCTTCCGCGAGGAAATTCTGGAGCAAGGCGGTGCGCGGGATGCCGCCGAGCTATTCCGTGCCTTCCGAGGCCGCGAACCTAGCGTCGAACCGCTGCTGCGCCATAGCGGTATTCGCGCCGCCTAAGCTGGCTATTTTTATCCGGTGCGGCGGCGTTGCCGCCGCACGTTGGGAGTGTATGTATGTCGAGTATTAAGCGTTTTATTGCAGGCGTGACCTGCCCCCGCTGTGCCGCCATGGACCGCATTCGTGCGTGGGAGCAGCACGGCATCCGCTACCGTGAATGCGTGAGCTGTGATTTCTTCGAACAGCTGCCCATTGAAGACGAAGCGACCCCCGAGCTCACTACACGAGTGAATCAGGTGCGTGATGAGCAAAAAATCCAGGATGTGCAGCCGGTTCGCATTCTTGACCCAGGTAAAAACAAATAACGCCCCTCGCTAGCGGTGCAGCGGCTGCATCGCTAGGTGCCCCCTTTGAAAAGTGTGTGAAAAACCGCACACCACCCTATCTAGAGCGTGCGCAAAGCCAGACACTTAATGGCTTTTGCTTTTCAACCAAAGTTGAAGAGAAAATTCTTAATGCATTGATTTCTATATTAAATCGTATATGTGGCACAAGTATCGCTCTATATAAGCTGCTTAATGATAAAGCACTGGCGGTGTCCCACACGCGCCAGACGATAATCCCAATAACAGCTTAGGAAATCTCGCCATGCGCAATACGATGCCCAAAACTGTCGCTCTGCTCGCAGGCAGCGCGTTACTTGCTGCAGGCACTGCCCATGCGGACCGCTCTGAATGGCCCACTAACTTTACTGTTGGTACGGCAAGTCAAGGCGGCACCTACTTCGTTTATGGCTCTGGCTGGGCAAACTTCATCGCCGATGAGCTCGGTGTTTCAGGCGGCGGCGAAGTGACTGGTGGCCCTACCCAAAACCTGGCGCTAGTACATAGTGGCGATATGGCGTTTGGCCTAACCACTATGGGTCCGGCGTCTGATGCCATCAAAGGCGAAAGCCCGCTGGCACCTGGCCTAGTCATGGACAACGTTTGCGCGCTGTTCCCGATGTATGAAACCCCGTTCTCTATCGCCGCGCTCTCTAGCTCCGGTATTGAATCTATTTCCGACATCCCCGACGGTGCGCGCATCGGTTTCGGCCCGGCGGCGTCTACCTCTGACACCTACTTCCCGGCCATGCTGGAAACCCTGGGCGTAAACTTCGACCGCCGTAATGGCGGCTGGTCTGACCTGGGCGGCCAGCTTCAGGACGGCCTGCTGGACGTTGTCGCCTTCGCTGCGGGCATCCCGATTCCGGCAGTTAGCCAGCTGGAAGTCCAAACCGACGTGAACATTATTGAGTTTACCGAAGAAGAGCTGGCGACTGTGCTAGACGCCTTCCCGGTCGCTGAGTTCACCATCCCGGCTAGCACTTACACCACGCTGGAAGAGGATGCTCGCGCCGTTGCCATGTGGAACTTCGCGATTGCTGGCTGTGACCTGCCGGAAGACTTCATCTATGAAGTCACGAAAGCCACGATGGAAAACAATGATCGTATGCGCGACGTACACCGCAGTGCTGAAACCAGCATTCCGGAAAACATCGTGCACAACACGGTACTGCCTTTCCACCCAGGCGCAGCACGCTGGTACGAAGAGAACGGTTACGATATCTCTGACGACATGATCAAGTAAGCTCCACGCACCATCGCGCTGCCCCGCTGCCGACCCTGTCGGGCGGGGCAGCGTTTGCTCTTGCCCCCTTTCTCTGCTTTTGCTGTGAGGGTGACCTCTGATGAGTCACAATACCAACCAAGACCCCAACGGCCTCAAGGATGACGCCTTAGCTGCTTCATCAACGCCAGAATCGATTGCTGATGGCGTCGATGAAGAAGTTGTTGAGCCCAACCGCCGCCTGTTCGTTGGCTGGCAGTTCCTATTATTTGCAGCACTGGCGATTGCCTATTCAGGTTTCCACCTGTTTTCACTCAACGTGTACCCCATGGAAACCTGGTCGTTCCGTATCGTACACATCGCCGGTGCGTTAATTTTGGGTTACGGGCTGTTTGCCGGTGCCCGCTTTGCTGAAGATGACCAGCAAGCCTCTCCGGCTTGGCTGAAATGGGTGAGCTATGCGCTGCTGGTTCCTGCGGTTTACTCGCTGGTGCAAGTATTCTTGATGCAGCAGGCTATCAACGGCGGTGCCATGCGCATCGACCCGGCCGTGGAGACGCTGCACTTTGGCTACCCACTGATGGCCACCACAGCAGGCGCGATTGTGCTGTCTTGGTTCTATCGTCAGGCACGCCACCGCCTTAATCCCGCCGACTTAGTGTTAATGGTGTGTGCTTTGGCCAGCGCTGGCTACCTGCTAATGGCATTTAACACCAGCATGCGGATGTCCACCGGCACCTCATTTGCGCCTCCCGGTATCTCTTGGGCCGCCATCGCGGGCTCGCTGCTGATTCTCGAACTGACTCGCCGTGTGGCAGGTTTGGCGCTGGTCGTCATTTCAGCCGTGTTTCTGACCTACGTCTTTGCAGGCCCCTATTTACCTGGTTTCCTGGGCTACCCTGGTCTATCGGTCCAGCGCTTCTTTAGCCAGGTCTATACCGATGCGGGCATACTCGGCCCGACCACGGCGGTCTCGTCCACCTATATTATTCTGTTCATCATTTTTGCCGCCTTCTTGCAGGCGTCTAAAGTGGGCGACTACTTCGTCAACTTCGCCTTTGCCGCGGCAGGTCGTGCTCGCGGCGGCCCGGCTAAGGTGTCTATCTTTGCTTCTGGCTTAATGGGAATGATCAACGGCACCTCCGCAGGCAACGTGGTATCGACAGGCTCACTCACTATTCCTCTGATGAAGAAAGTGGGCTACCCGGCACGTAGCGCCGGTGCCATTGAAGCAGCCGCTTCTACCGGTGGACAGATTATGCCGCCCATCATGGGGGCAGGTGCCTTCATCATGGCAGAGGTCACCGGCATTCCTTATACCGAAATTGCCGTTGCAGCCTTGATTCCTGCCATTCTGTACTTCGCCTCTATCTACTTCATGGTGGATTTTGAAGCCGCGCGTAAAGGCATGCGGGGAATGCGTAAGGATGAGATTCCGCTATTTTCGAAGCTGGTGAAACAGGCCTACCTGTTTGCGCCGATTATTATTCTGATTGCCGCCCTCTTCATGGGCTACTCAGTGATTCGTGCCGGTACCCTGGCCACCGCATCAGCGGCGGTTGTTAGCTGGATTTCACCCAATAAAATGGGCATTCGCGCCATTTTAAGGGCCCTTCAGCTAGCAGGTACGATGTCCATCCAGATCATCGCCGTGTGTGCCTGCGCGGGCCTAATTGTGGGCGTTATCTCGCTGACCGGTGTAGGTGCGCGCTTCTCTTCGCTGCTGCTGGGCTTGGCGGGCGTTAGTCAGCTGTTGGCACTGTTCTTCGCCATGCTGATCAGCATTCTGCTAGGAATGGGCATGCCCACCACGGCGGCTTACGCGGTAGCAGCATCGGTCGTGGCACCGGGCTTGATCAACATTGGTATCGAACCACTCGTCGCCCACTTCTTCGTGTTTTACTTCGCCGTGGTATCAGCCATTACCCCGCCCGTGGCGCTTGCGTCTTACGCAGCCGCCGGTATTTCTGGGGACAACCCCATGGGCACCTCGGTGGCGTCGTTCAAGATTGGCTTGGCGGCGTTTATCGTGCCGTTTATGTTTTTCTACAGCCCGGCGATGCTGATGGAAGGCTCCGCCATGCAGATCCTGCGCGTTGGCCTCACTGCCACGCTAGGCATTGTGTTGCTCTCGGGCATGGTTCAGAAGTGGTTCTTCGGTCCGGTGAACTTACCCCAACGCTTAGTGATGCTGGTCGGTGCCATGTTCTTGATCTACGGCGGCATCTACACCGACATCGCGGGCTTAGCGATTGGTACGGTGCTGTTTATCATGCAGCGCAAGCAGCATGGTGGCAAAGGCAAGGCAACGGCAAGCACTGCGTAAACCGTTACGTTACTAGAGCCAAGCTATGCACTAGCCGGAACCGAGAGGTTCCGGCTTTTTTTCGTACCTTTAGAACTACCATAAAAAAACCGGCCTGCATCAAAGATGCAGGCCGGTATCATCATCAGGCGACAGCGTTAGCTCAGATTATCCACCACCTTCAACACTGGGGCCGCCTGATTCAGCGTGTAGAAGTGCAGGCCTGGCGCGCCGCCGTCCAGCAGGCGTTCACACAGGCGAGTCACTACATCGGTACCAAAGGCGGCAATGGCGTCGCTGTCATCGCCGTAGGCTTCTAACTGCTTGCGAATCCAGCGGGGAATTTCCGCGCCGCAGGCATCGGAAAACCGTGCCAGTTTGGTGTAGTTGGTGATCGGCATGATGCCGGGAATGATCGGCTGCTCGACGCCCAGCGCACGCGCTTTATCGACGAAGTGGAAGTAAGCATCGGCGGTAAAGAAGTACTGGGTGATCGCCATATTGGCGCCCGCCTTCATTTTACGCGCGAAGTTTTCCACATCCTTGTCGAGGTTAGGCGCCTGTGGATGAGATTCCGGATAGGCTGCGACGGCGATATCGAAGTGATCCCCCGTTTCCTCACGAATGAATTCCA
Organism: Halomonas sp. Cn5-12; assembly: GCF_021532545.1. Lineage (NCBI taxonomy): Bacteria > Pseudomonadati > Pseudomonadota > Gammaproteobacteria > Oceanospirillales > Halomonadaceae > Halomonas > Halomonas sp. Cn5-12. The sequence continues at coordinate 17,398 of NZ_JAKGAY010000037.1, read as the reverse complement.
CTAGCTCGTTGGCGTAGCGCAGCTCGCCGATACTGCCCATACCAGAAGGCATGTCACCGCGCAGAGCTACGAGACTATCGACCCCTTCTTCGCGGTACTTGGCAAGCAAATCACGAAGCTGGGCTTTCTCGCTGCCAATACAGGAAAGATGCGGAGCCGTGGTAATGCCGCTTTGGCTGACGGTCCGGACGATATCTCTAGTGCGCGCCTGGGTGGAGCCCCCTGCACCGTAGGTCACCGAGAAGAAACGCGGATGACGTGCGGCCAACTCATCGCGTACATGAATTAGCTTCTCCCGGCCAGCATCGGTGTTGGGCGGAAAGAATTCGAAGCTAATACCTAGCGGATGCTCTTGGCTGCTCATGGTTTATCCTCGCAGGACGGTAACGTGATCATTATTTGAGGTATTCTCGCTGCTTCACCGCGCAGCGGCTAATGAAAGATTCCACGGTCGACCTTCAATTCGGCTCATGTTAGCTCTACCGCGTCTATCAAGGAGGAGAAATGGACTTAGCACCCAGTGCTTTAATGGGCCCGCTGCTTATGCTGATAGGGTATGTGGGGCTGGGCTTTATTGCCGCCCAACGGTTGAAAATAGACCCGCGCCCGATTGCTACCTTGTTGGTGTACCTGATCGCGCCGCTGACAATTTTTCGCGCGCTGATGAATGGCGGCCCCACCTTAGAGTATTTGGTGCTCACCCTGGCGATGTTTCTATTGGTCAGCGCCATGGCACTGGCCGTGCGCTGGGCTACCCAACACCGCTTTGGCCCGCAGGAAGGCGCGCTGCTGGCGTTCTCCTCTGGCACCGGTAATACCGGCTACTTTGGGCTGCCCGTCGCGCTGATTCTGCTACCGCCGGAAGGGGTGACGCTGTACCTCTTCTGCATGCTGGGCATCAACCTGTATGAGTTCACGGTGGGGTTTTATTTGAGCGCCCGGGGCCACTTCTCGGTACGCCAGAGCTTGGCCAAAATTGTTCGTCTGCCGCTGGTCTATGCGTTTCTCTTAGCGCTGCTGCTAAACGCGCTCAACGCCACGCTGCCGGAATCACTGATGAGTTCATTAGCGGTCTTTCCCGCCACCTATACCCTGCTGGGCATGATGATCATTGGCATGACGTTAAGCCAGGTCACCCTCGCCGCGTGGGATACGCGCTTTGTGGCGACCTGCGTGGGCCTGCGCTATCTGCTCTGGCCACTGGTAATGCTGGGGGCGGTGCTGGTGCTCCAGCAGTTCACGCCACTCGCACCGGAGCTGGCGATGGCACTGCTGCTATTTGGCGTGGTGCCCATGGCCTCTAACGTGGTGGTCGTGGCGATGGAGTTGGGCATTCAGCCGCAGAAAGGTGCTTTAGCGGTACTCACCACCACGCTGCTGGCACCGCTGTTGATACCGCTCTATCTGGGGCTGATGCTGCGGCTCACCGGGCTCGGTTAAAACCCATCGACGCCCGCCAGCTGCAGCAGGCGGGCCATGCGCTGAACGTCTGGGTGGCTGAAGAAGGCAACGAGCGCTTCGCCGCGCACCGGGCCAACGCCAGGCACGGCTTGCCAATCGGTTCGAGAGTAACCCGCGAGGGTGTACCAATCGCCCAGCCCAGCGTCGCCACCGGGGGGCATTCCCAGCGCCGTCAGCCATGTCGCATAGGGCGCTTGGCGCGCCGCGTCGAACTGTGCCATCAGCGCTGCGGCGGTGGTAGCGCCAATACCGTGGGCCTGTTGAAGCTGCTCCGGCGTTAGTGCCAACCAACCCAATAGTTCCGTAACCACACCGGCCTCCATCAGCGCCTGCCAAGTGCCTTCGCCAATTCCACGCATGCCCAGCTGCTCGCTGAGATAGGTTAAGCGGGCCAGCAGTTGGGCGCTGCATTCTGATGTTCGCTCGGGCGTTAGCGTAAAGCAGCTCAACAGATGGTAACGCTCGGGCGGCGGGGCGCTTAGGGCGGCTCTTTCACGTGTTTGCCACACCACGCTGTCTACCTGAGGAATCGTCAGGCCCGCCAGCGTCACCGCCACGTGGTCCCCAGGGCGCACGTCCCACTCCTGCCAGCGCTCCAATGAACCCAGCGACACGCGGCTGATGCGCCGCCCTTCCAGAGTCACCGGGTAGAGCCACAGCAGCGGCGTTACGCGCCCGGTTCGCCCCACCCGAAACTCCACCCCGCGCACCTGGGCTAGCGCCTGCTGAGACGGATACTTCCAGGCCACCGCCCACTCAGGGGGCGATGACGACCAGTTGCGCACGCCGGGGCGCTCAGCCTGTTTTAACACCACGCCGTCGGTGGCAAACGGCAGCGGGCCGTTGAACCACCGCTCGCGCCATTCGGCGGCCGCCTCCTGGCCGCTGATCGGATGGGTGTAATCGGCCGTCTCGAACCCCAGCGCCGTCAGTTGCGCCAGCCGTTCGGTCATCTGCGTCGGGCCATCCGGCCAGTCCCATACGAATAAACCGATGCGGTTCAGCGTCTCTTGGCTCGGCTCGCGCTGCGCCATGGCACCGGCCACGGCACCTCGGGCACCCGAACCTGGTTGGCGTGCCTGCACGTGATTATCCAGCCGCCAGTAAAGCTCGCCCTGCAGCACCGCAGAGACGGGCTCAGGAAGCGTAACGGGCACACCAGGCAGTTGCTGAACCCGCGCCGTCCAATCCTGCCCCCGCTCGCCGTCTCCACGGCTAACCGCCTCGACGAGCTCCCCGCCCTGGTAACGCAGCGTCACCGCCACGCCATCCACCTTTGGTTGAATCCATAGGTCTTCGCGGCGGCTGGTAAAGCGTCGAATGCCGTCTTCATCGGCTTTAGTGAGCCCGGTTTGAGCGGCCGGATGGGTGCGGGTACCGCTGCTGCTCGTGATGCGGGTCAGAGGCCGATGGAGAGTTGGTGAATCTAAACACGCTTGCCAGTTTTCCAGCCGTGCCAGCGCCTGGTCGTACAGCTCATCAGCAATCAGCGATTCGCCGTTATCATGGTAGGCGCGGTCCCATACTTTGATATGTTCGGCTAGCGCCTGGGTTTCCAGCGCCAGCCGCTCGGCGGGCCAGTCGGGGCAGGTGTCTGCCTGTGCGGAAAAAGTGACACTCATTAACCAGGCTGCCGCTAGGTTCGCCATTCCTGTTATTCGCCGAGCCGACATACGCATCCTCACGTGGTAAACGGGAAATTTTTCAACCCTTATTAAAATTAACTTATATGAAGCTGACAGAGATGCAATGCGCAGCAAGCCACTCTCGGAGCCGTTTTCGACCCATAAAAAAAGCGCCCCCTGGCGTGAACCAAGGGGCGCTTTTCGCTAACCCATGACGCTCATTGCGCTTGCGGGAAGCTTATAGGCCAGCGGCCTGACGCAGTGCGTCTGCTTTGTCAGTTTTTTCCCACGGGAAGGCTGTAAACGTCTCGGTGTGCGTTTCGCCTTTGTCGTCTACCCAGCTGTAGCTGTGCTCGAACGGCTCGCGGCCAAAGTGGCCATAAGCCGCCGTCAGACGGTACATCGGGTGCAGCAGATCCAGCATCTTGGTGATCGCGTAGGGGCGCAGATCGAAGTGCTGCCGCACCAGATCAACGATTTTAGCGTCGTCGATTTTGCCAGTACCGAAGGTGTCGATAGACACCGAGGTCGGCTCGGCCACGCCAATGGCGTAGGAGACCTGAATCTCGCACTTGTCCGCCAAGCCCGCTGCTACGACGTTTTTCGCCACATAGCGGCCAGCGTACGCGGCGCTGCGGTCTACTTTCGACGGATCTTTGCCCGAGAACGCGCCGCCACCGTGGCGCGCCATGCCGCCGTAGGTATCGACGATGATCTTACGACCGGTCAGGCCACAGTCGCCCACCGGGCCGCCAATCACGAACTTGCCGGTCGGGTTGATGTGGTATTGGGTGTTGGCATCCAACCACTCAGCGGGAATCACCTGCTCAATGACTTCACGCTTAATCATTTTGCGCAGGTCTTCTTGATCGATTTCCGGATCGTGCTGAGTCGACAGAACAATCGCATCCACGCCACACGGTTGGCCTTCAGCGTTATAGCGGAAAGTCACCTGACTTTTGGCATCCGGACGCAGCCACGGCAACAGGCCGTTTTTACGCAGCTCCGCCTGACGCTCGACCAAACGGTGCGAGTAGTGGATCGGCGCAGGCATGAACGAATCGGTTTCGTTCGTGGCGTAGCCAAACATCAGGCCCTGGTCGCCCGCGCCTTGATCTTCCGGCTTGGTACGATCAACGCCCTGAGCAATATCGACACTCTGCTTGCCAATCAGGTTGATGACGCCGCACGTGGCACCGTCGAAGCCCACCTGAGAAGAGGTGTAGCCGATATCGGTAATCACATCACGCACCAGCGTCTCTAGATCCACCCATGCGGAGGTGGTGATCTCACCGGCAATAATGGCAACGCCCGTCTTCACCATCGTTTCACAGGCAACGCGGGCCTGTTTATCCCGGGCGATAATGGCATCTAACACCGCGTCTGAAATCTGGTCGGCAATCTTATCGGGATGGCCTTCGGAAACGGACTCGGAGGTAAACAGGGAATATTCGCTCATCGCGCACTCGACCCTCTGTATGACGGCTGCTCTGTTATGACCGCAGCATCAGCAGGAAATCATGGCAGGAAGTTCCCTGCCCGTATAAAGAAGCGGCACCATCACTTTCACCACCACTTCGGGAGCCAGAGTCTACACGCTGTTGCAAGTTCTTCCCACAACGTGCCCCTGAGAATTTGCCGCCGCCGGGGAAGTCAGCGACAATAGCACCTTTATTCTTTCCGTTTTCAGGCGAGGAGCACCCCCATGCCGTCCCGTTTTGAGCTGGCCAATGCCATTCGCGCCCTTTCCATGGATGCTGTTCAGAAGGCCAAATCCGGCCACCCTGGCGCCCCCATGGGTATGGCTGATATTGCCGAGGTGCTGTGGAATGACTACCTCAAGCACAACCCCGAAGACCCCAAGTGGGCCGATCGCGACCGGTTCGTGCTATCGAATGGCCACGGCTCCATGCTGCTCTACTCGCTGCTGCACTTGAGCGGCTACGAACTCAGCCTGGAGCAGCTGCAAAACTTCCGCCAGCTGCACTCGCCCACCGCTGGCCACCCGGAGTTCGGCTACGCCCCCGGCATCGAAACCACCACTGGCCCGCTGGGCCAAGGCTTTGCCAACGCGGTCGGTTTCGCGATTGCCGAGAAAACCCTGGCCGCGCAGTTCAACCGCCCCGGCCACACCATCGTTGACCACCACACCTGGTGCTTCTTGGGAGATGGCTGCTTGATGGAGGGTATCTCCCACGAAGCGGCGTCCCTGGCAGGCACTCAGCAGCTGGGCAAACTGATTGCTCTTTATGACGACAACGGCATCTCTATCGATGGCGAAGTCGAAGGCTGGTTTACCGACGATACGGCCAAGCGTTTTGAGTCCTACGGCTGGCACGTGGTGCCGAACGTCGACGGCCATAAGCCTGACGAGATCAAGGCGGCCATTGAGCTGGCGAAGAGCCATGACGACAAGCCAAGCCTGATCATCTGCAAAACCATTATCGGTTTTGGTGCCCCCAACAAGCAGGGCAAAGAAGAAGCTCACGGCGCACCGCTGGGTGACGAAGAAGTGGCACTGGCACGTAAGCAGTTGGGCTGGGAGCACGCGCCTTTCCATATCCCCGAGCCGATTTACTCCGCCTGGGATGCCCGCGACGCCGGTAAAACGCGCCAGCAAGAGTGGGAAGGCCGCTTCGCTCGCTACACCGAAGCCTTCCCGGAAGAAGCACGTGAATTCAAGCGCCGCATGAAAGCGCAGCTGCCCACGGAGTTGACGACTGAAGCGCTGATAGAGCAGGCCCAAGAGAAAGGCGACAGCATTGCCTCGCGTAAAGCGTCGTTTGAAGCGCTGAACGTGATTGGCCCGCAAATGCCGGAACTGCTCGGCGGCAGCGCTGACTTAGCGCCATCTAATCTGACGTTCTGGAAGGGCGCGAAAGCGATCACCCCCGACGATGCCAGCGGCAACTACCTGCACTACGGTGTGCGTGAATTCGGCATGGGCGCGGTGATGAACGGTATCGCCCTGCATGGCGGTTTTGTGCCGTATGGCGCGACCTTCCTGATCTTTATGGAGTACATGCGCAACGCCGTGCGTATGGCGGCGCTGATGGGTCAGCAGGCTATCTACGTGTTTACCCACGACTCTATTGGCCTGGGCGAAGATGGCCCGACGCACCAGCCGATTGAGCAGCTTACTAGCCTGCGTACCACGCCGAATCTCAACACGTGGCGCCCCTGTGACGCCGTGGAGACCGCCGCTTCCTGGGATGCCGCGATTAAGCGCCACTCCGGCCCGACAGCCCTGGTTCTTTCACGCCAGAACCTGCCCCACCAGCAGCGTACCAAGGCCCAGCTCGCGTCTATCCAGTGCGGTGGCTATGTGCTGAAAGATAGCGAAGGCACCCCAGAGCTGATCCTGATTGCCACGGGCTCCGAAGTCTCTCTGGCGATGGACGCCGCGGCCGAACTGGAGCAGCAGGGTAAAGCCGTGCGCGTAGTCTCCATGCCGTCCGCTTACCGTTTTAATGGCCAAGACGCTGACTACCGCGAAAGCGTGCTACCCAAAGCCGTCACCAAGCGTATTGCCATCGAAGCTGGCCATGCCGACTACTGGTACAAATACGTTGGTCTCGATGGCCGCGTGATTGGCATGACCACCTTTGGTGAGTCGGCCCCGGCTGGCGAGCTGTTCAAGCACTTCGGCTTTACCGTCGAGAACATTGTTAAACAAGCCAATGAGCTGCTGGGTTAACCCCCTGTTCACGGGTCACCCAGTGCGGGCATCGCGATGCCCGCGCTAAACGGTCTGCTATGGCTAATTAGCTACTGGTTGATCGGAGAAGTGGTCATTCACTTCTCCGGTTTACCCATCTCTTCTGGGGTGGTGGGCATGCTACTGCTGTGCACTACTCTTGCCGTTATCGGTAGAGTACCTGCTAGCCTTGCCGCTGCCGCCCAACCGCTGATCGCACTTTTGGCTATGCTGATTATGCCGGGCGTGGTGGGTGTATTCTTTATTCTGAATGAGCTGGCAGGCCAATGGCTAGCCATTGTGGCCGCCCTGCTACTCGGCACGCTGCTCAGCGTGTTCACCACCCTATGGTTACTAACGCGTTTGATGGGACGCAGCCATGCTGACTAACCTGCTGCCCACCTTAACCGCAACGCCTTTACTGGCCGTTGGACTAACGCTGGCCGCTTATTTGGTGGGCAGCGCAGTTTTTATACGGCTGGGTAAGCCCTCCTGGCTGCCCGCTATTTTGATCGCGGCACTCCTTTTGGCCGCAATACTGGCGCTGTTAGGGCTGCCTTACGCCACCTACCAGCAGGGCGCTACGTGGCTAACCGTGCTGTTAGGCCCCGCTACGGTGGCGCTGGGTATGCCGCTTTACCAGCAACTGCCGCACATCCATGAACTCTGGCGACCGCTAGCCGCCTGCCTGCCTATTGCTGCTGCTTTGGCGGCTTGCTATGCCTTGGGCATTGCGTGGCTGTTGGGAGCAAGCCCAGACATTTTGGCCTCCATTGCGGCAAAGTCGGTGACCGCGCCTATTGCCATCGGCATCACCGAACAGCTCGGCGGCAACGTGGCGCTGTTAATGGGCTCGCTGCTAGTAACCGGCGTGCTGACCATCCCCTTTGTTAGCTTGGCGGCCCGGCTGCTACGTATCAACGATGAGCGCATCATCGGTTTTGCGCTGGGGCTCAATGGGCACGCCATTGGTACCGTGCGGGCCTTTGATATTAGCCCTACCGCCGGGGCGTTTGCCTCGCTCGGAATGAGCCTAACCGGTATTTTTACCGCGCTGCTGTTGCCGCTGGCGTGGCGGCTAGTGGGCATCGGGGCTGGGTAAGCAACCCCCGGTGAAATACGCTATCATCGGGCCACTTTTTCTAAGAGCCGCATCGCAACATGGCGAACGCTTCCACTAAATATCGCATTGCTATCAATGGTTATGGGCGCATTGGCCAGTGCGTGCTGAGAGCACTGGTGGAACGCCAACACCCAGAACTTGAGGTGGTGGCGATTAATGAGCTTTCTGACCTCGCCACCATCACCTATCTCACCCGTTACGACACCACCCACGGGCGTTTCCCTGGTGAGGTGGACAACGATGGCAGCGCTCTGCTCGTCAACGGCCAGCGCATCCACGTGCTGTGCGAACGCGAACCGCAAGCGCTGCCCTGGGGTGAGTTGGATATCGACCTAGTGTTGGAGTGCTCGGGTAGCTTTAAGGATCGCGCCACCGCCGAGCAGCACTTAACGGCTGGGGCCAAGCGGCTGCTGTTCTCCCAGCCCGCTGAAAACGATGTGGATACCACCATCGTGTGGGGCATCAACGAGCATGAGCTTGCCCCCACGCAGCGCATTCTCTCTGCGGCGTCCTGCACCACGAACTGTTTAGTGCCGCTGCTTACCGTGCTGGATGAAGCATTGGGTCTGGAGCACGGCGTTACCACCACGATTCACTCGGCGATGAACGACCAGCCGGTGATCGATGCGTATCATCAAACCGACCTGCGCCTGACCCGCTCCGCCATGCAGTCGATCGTGCCGGTGGATACTGGCTTGGCAGTGGGTATCAGCCGCCTGATGCCGAGCTTGGCCGGGCGTTTTGAGTGCCTGCACGTGCGGGTACCCACCATTAACGTCTCGGCCATGGATGCCGCGCTGACCGTACGTCGCGATACCAGTGCCGCCCAGGTGAACGCGCTGCTACACAGCGCCAGCCAGCAGCGCTTACAAGGGGTGCTAGGCTATACCGAAGCCCCCATGGCATCGATCGATTTTAATCATGACCCCCGCTCTGGCATTCTAGACGCCACCCAAACCAGGGTGGCTGGCACACGCTTGATCAAGCTGCTGTGCTGGTTTGATAACGAGTGGGGCTTTGCCAACCGCATGCTGGATATCAGCCAGCGCTTGGCAACGTTTCGCTAATTGATGGGCAGCACTACCTAGCGCTCTTACATTCGCTTGAACACGAGGAAACCGCTCACATGAACGTGCAAAAAATGACCGACCTGCCCCTGGAAGGGCAGCGCGTGCTGATTCGTGAAGACCTGAACGTGCCGATCAAAAACGGCCGTGTTTCCAGCGATGCCCGCCTGCGCGCCGCACTGCCGACTATTCAAGCAGCGGCCAAAGCGGGTGCCAAAGTGATGCTTATGAGCCATCTGGGCCGCCCCACGGAAGGCGAGCCTGCTGAGGAGTTCTCCTTAGCTCCCGTGGCCGAACACCTTGGCGAGCTGCTGGGTAGCCCCGTCAAACTGGTCGACGACTACCTCGACACCGCGCCCACGCTCAGCAACGGCGACGTGGTGCTGCTTGAGAACGTGCGCTTCAATAACGGCGAGAAGAAAGACGACGAACAGCTGGCCAAGCAGTACGCCGCGCTGTGCGATATCTTCGTGATGGACGCCTTCGGCACCGCCCACCGTGCTCAAGCTTCTACCCACGGCGTGGCCCGCTTTGCGCCCACCGCCTGTGCAGGCCCGCTGCTGGCTCAAGAGCTAGACGCACTGGAGAAAGCCTTAGCGAACCCGGCGCGCCCTATGGCGGCTATTGTGGGCGGCTCCAAGGTCTCCACGAAGCTCGACGTGCTGACCGCACTCTCTGATAAGTGCGACCAGCTTATCGTCGGCGGCGGGATCGCCAACACCTTTATCGCGGCGGCAGGCTATAATGTGGGTAAATCGCTCCACGAAGCCGACCTGATCGGTCAAGCCAAAGCGCTAATGGAGAAAGTCTCTATTCCGCTGCCCACTGACGTTGTTGTGGCAACGGAGTTCTCTGAATCCGCAGAAGCAGTGGTGAAACCGGTGGACCAGGTCGCTGATAACGAGATGATTCTGGATATCGGCCCGGACACCGCTGCCCACTTGGCCAGCCTGCTCAAAGATGCTGGCACTATTTTGTGGAACGGCCCCGTGGGCGTTTTTGAGATTGATCAGTTTGGCAAAGGCACCGAGGAGCTCTCCCATGCCATTGCTGACAGCCGCGCATTTTCCATTGCCGGTGGCGGTGACACGCTCGCTGCGATTGATAAATACGCCATTGCCGACCGTATTTCCTATATTTCCACCGGTGGCGGGGCGTTTTTAGAGTACGTTGAAGGCAAACAGCTACCGGCTGTTGCTGCACTTGAAGCTGCGGCCAAGCGCGGCTAATACGTAATAATTGAACTTGCACGCTCACTGCACCCGTTCACACTGACAACCTATAAGGTGACCCCATGGCTTTAATTAGCATGCGCCAGATGCTCGACCACGCCGCCGAATATGGCTACGGTATTCCCGCGTTCAACGTCAACAACCTTGAACAAATGCGGGCTATCATGGAAGCCGCCGATGCTACCGACTCTCCGGTGATCGTGCAGGCCTCCGCTGGCGCGCGTAAATACGCGGGCGCCCCCTTCCTGCGCCACCTGATTTTGGCAGCGGTGGAAGAGTTCCCGCATATTCCGGTAGTGATGCACCAGGATCACGGCACCAGCCCTGCGGTATGCCAGCGCTCTATCCAGCTCGGTTTCTCCTCCGTCATGATGGACGGCTCGCTGGGTGAAGACGGCAAGACGCCGATGGATTACGACTACAACGTTGGCGTCACTCGTCGCGCAGTAGAAATGGCCCACGCCTGTGGCGTCTCTGTAGAAGGCGAGCTAGGCTGCCTGGGTAGCCTGGAAACCGGCATGGCCGGTGAAGAGGACGGCATTGGTGCCGAAGGCAAGCTGGATATGGAACAGCTGCTAACCGACCCCGAAGAAGCCGCTGCGTTTGTAAAGGCTACCCAGGTCGACGCCCTCGCAATTGCCATTGGCACCAGCCACGGCGCGTATAAATTCACCAAGCCGCCGACCGGCGACACGCTTTCCATTCAGCGTATCAAAGAGATCCACGCGCGCATCCCGGATACCCATCTGGTCATGCACGGCTCCTCCTCCGTGCCGCAGGAGTGGCTGGAAGTGATCAACCGTTACGGCGGTCAAATTCCGGAAACCTACGGCGTACCGGTTGAGGAAATCGTCGAAGGCATCAAGCACGGCGTGCGCAAGGTGAACATCGACACCGACCTGCGCCTAGCGTCCACCGGTGCTGTGCGCCGTTTTATGGCAGAGAATCCGTCAGAGTTTGATCCGCGCAAATTCTTAAAAGAAACGGTCACCGCTATGCGTGATCTGTGTATTGCCCGCTACGAAGCCTTTGGCACTGCTGGCAACGCGAGCAAAATCAAGCCGATTAGCCTGGAAGCGATGTTCCAGCGCTACGAGCGCGGCGAGTTGGCTCCTAAGATTAAGTAAGCAGCTAAGCAATTAGCAACGCTAAGGCGGCCTTCGGGCCGCCTTTTTTGTTGCAATGCAGCACCAATAGGCTATTACTAGAGAGCGCCACCCCACATTTATTCACCAGGCAGCTCTCACTATGATGCGCGAAAACCAGCGCATGGTGACCGAAAAAATTGAGGCCAGCATAGAAGCTGGCCTCGTAATGCAAAAAGCGTTTTTCAGCGCGATGAGTGGTCAGTACGCCCCCTGGTGGATTACCAGCCAGAAAGCGATGAAACCCAGTAGCGCCAAGTCACGACGCCTCTCCCGCTAACGGCGGTAGGTTACTCGTTATCGTCGTTGCTCTGCTCATCTTCACCGCTTTCAATCGCATCTTCAGCGCTGCCGGTACCACCCGTGCCACCTTCAGTATTTTCGCTATCGGCATCAGTACTGCTGCTCTCTGTATCAGTACTGATGCTCTCCGTCTCAGCGCTGCTGCCCTCGGTGTCAGAGCCAGTGTTCTTTGCCTCAGTGCTGCTATCGACTTCGGCCGTGTCAGCGTCCTCTTCAGCACTAGACGCTTCCGAAGCCGACATATCAGAGGAAGGCTGCTCATCGCGCTGAACAGAGCCTGCCTTAATACCGTACTTCTCTTCTAGCGCCGCATCATCCAGCGCTTGGTGCTGCTCGCTATCGGCATTGGTCTCAGGTTCTGCCAACACGCTAGCCGCAGAGGCCATCAGCGCGGTACCAAATACAAATGAAAGTAACCAAGGGTTGAATCGCATATACATCTCCATTTTGTAGTTATTGCGGCGTCGCCTAACCACTATAGCTCTTCTCCTAGCGATTAACATAGATTGCCTTAAAAACCGGGTAGTTAACTTAGTGATGACATGGATAAATGGCACCTAGAGGCGGGCTAACCGTAAAAAATTATAAAACAGTGTTCACAAAGTCCCAAAAATCTCGTTCAATAGCAGTCTAGTCGGCTTAATTAACGCGAGTAGCGCTTGTAACGCTGCAAGGAATTCCCATGCCGCTTCCACTTCTGCTGTTTGATTGTGATGGCACCCTCGTCGATAGCGAACCCCTGCTTGCTGAAGAGATGGCGCGCGGCCTCAATACGGTGGGCCTACCGTTTGCCTCCTCCGATTACCTAGGGGAGTTTCGTGGTGCCCGCTTCCGACGCATTGTGGCAGAACTTCAAACCCGCTACGGTGAAGTAGATGCGGACCGGTTAAACCGCATGGAACAAACCATGCGGGCCAATCTGGCAGACCGGTTAGCCAATGAGTTAACCACCATTCCCGGTGCCCGGGAATCACTTGACGCCCTATCACGCTACCCAAGCGCGGTGGTATCGAACGGGCCAGAAACAAAGATTCGCACCGCACTCAATGCCACAGGGCTTAGCCATTACTTTGCTCACCGGCTATTTAGTGGCTACACCGCTAACTGTTGGAAACCAGAGCCCTGTTTACATCTTCACGCAGCCAGTATCATGGGGTTTGCGGCAAAAGACTGCATAGCGATCGATGACGCCTTAGTTGGCGTTCAAGCAGCTCTGCAAGCGGGCATGACAGTGATTCATTTGAATCGCTTCCCCGATGCCGAAGCAACACCGGAAGGCGCTATTATGATTAGCAACATGTACCAACTGCCTGCCGTTGTTGAACAACTGACCCACGAGCGATGGCAGGCCGCAATGCTTCATCACTCAACAGAGAAATAGTATGGCTTCATTACGTGATCAGCTAGGTGGCCTTGTTTACTCCACTGAGCATGGCAAAACTTGCCCCGACTGCCGAGCCCCTATTGATAATTGCTGCTGCGAAGACACCAGCGAGCAAGAGCGTCTTGCCGCATTAGATGGCATTGTGCGCATCCGCCGTGAAACCAGCGGGCGTAAAGGAAAAGGCGTGACGACTATCAGCGGTCTCCCACTGGCCCACGCAGAGCTTAAGACGCTGGCCAAAACGCTTAAACAGCGCTGTGGTACGGGTGGTGCAGTTAAAGAGGGCGTGGTTGAAATTCAAGGCGATCATCGCGAAACACTTCGCGATGCCTTAACCTCAATGGGTTATCAGGTAAAATTAGCTGGCGGTTGATGCATCGCCATATAACACGATGCACGATCTTAAGCTCATGGCTAAAGGGCAAGTTACGACAATGGTTTGGTTGGAATACCTACTACCGCTCATCTTCTTGTTCCCCATGGCAGCCATGGGCGGCATTGTATTAGCCTTGCGTAGCCTTCACGATGCCCGCGTACACTCACCCTTTGATGCACCGCTGCGCGAACCTGGTCAGGCCCTTCGTCATAGGCTCGACCAAGCCTTTTCTAGCCTGTTCCTACATGGCACCCTGGGGCCATTAGTCACGTTAGCGCCGCTAGTATATGGCATGGGCCGTATGCTGTTTGTCGATAAACAAGACTGGGTAGAGTGGGCGCTTTACGGCTTGCTAAGTACCATTTTGGTGCTGGCGTTTTCGCTGCTGCTAATACGTGACTACCAGCGCATTCGACGCTTAAAGCTGGGGCTTGCCTGCGAGTTGGCGGTGGGGCAGGAGCTGGAGCGCTTAGTGCGCCCCGAAGCGCACCCTTATTATGTTTTCCACGATGTACCTACCGACAGTTTCACTATCGATCATGTCGTCGTGACCCCTCATGGCGTGTTTGTGGTGGAAACCCGGGCAAGGGCGCTGGCGATTGGTACCGATGGCAAGGAGCTGAACTGTGTGGCGGTAGAGCGTGAGCGGTTACGCTTCCCCCACTGGCAGGAGCGGCGGCCGCTGCATAAAACCCGTCAGGGTGTCAGCTGGCTTACCCAATGGTTAGAGCGGCGCTGCGGCGTACCCGTACCCGTGAAAGGGGTGTTAGTGCTTCCCGGTTGGGAAATCGACACAAGCGAAGCTGCGTCAGATATCTTGGTAGTGAGCGGCGAGCAGCTTGCCCGCCAGCTTACCGAATTAACCCCAGGACAGATGAGCGATGCCATTCACGATAAGGTCATCCACATTCTGCTGGAACGAGCACGGCTGATGGAGCTCAAGCATCTCCGCCAGCCGTCCGTTTAATGGATGGCTCAGTCGCCGCGTAAGCGGCCGCCCATCTCTTGAGCAAGATCGACTGCATAGTGGTCGGTCATCCCGCCAATGAAGTCCAGCATTCGCCGGTAACTGTCATAGAGTGTCCATGAGGGTAGCGGGGTATTCTCACCAATTAACGCCAGCACCCGCTGGTGCTTGAAAGAGCTTTGCCCGGTGTGGTGCAGCTCATGGGCCGCACCGACAAATGCTTCTAACAGGATACCCAGCGTGGTGTAAGCACCAATCTCCAGCTTCGCCTTGCGCTCATTCTGGAAAATACGCTCACGAGCCAGCTGCTTGGCGGACTGCACACCCCAACCTAAATCCGGGTGACACAGCTCTAACAAGTCTTCGCTGAGGGTACCGCTGAGTAGCGCCTGCTCATGCTGTACAAATACAGCCCCCACATCGTTTACGGCCCGCTCCATGGCAGCGCCTCTGAGTAGGGCGATACGGCGGCGTTGCGAGACATTTTTACGCTGCATCTCGGCATACTCCGGTGGGAACTCACCGGCAATTTGACGCAGAATCTCAACCACTTCCTCGTAGCGAAGAATGCCCATCTCCAGACCGTCTTCCAGGTCTAGCAAGGCGTAGCAAATATCATCTGCCGCTTCGACAAGCCAAGCCAATGGGTGGCGACACCAGCGCTGCTCCCCTTGGGGAAGTAGCCCAACCGCATCTGCTACCTCTTTTAACAGCGCCTGCTCTGACTGGTAGCAGCCAAACTTACCCGCCCGGCCGCTATAGCGTACCGTCCATGGGTATTTCAGCAGCGTGCCGAGCGTAGCCGCCGATAAGCGCATGCCGCCGTTAAACTGGTTGTACTCAATCTGGGTAATCACGCGAAAGCCCTGAGCGTTGCCTTCATAGGTCAGCAGGTCTTCGCGCTCTGCCTCTGATAAGCCCTCCAGCAGGCCACTTCCCTGGGCACGGCGAAACCAGTCGCGTATCGCGTACTCACCGGCGTGACCAAAGGGCGGGTTACCGATGTCATGACCCAGACACGCCGTTTGCACAATAACGCCCAAATCAGCGGGGGTAATCCAGTCAGGGAGGCGGTCACGCAGCAGCTCGCCCACAATCATTCCAAGAGAGCGGCCGACACAGCCAACTTCAAGGGAGTGGGTTAAACGTGTGTGAATATGGTCGTTTTCAGTCAGAGGGTGCACTTGGGTTTTACGCCCCAAGCGTCGGAAAGAGCCGGAAAAGACAATGCGATCATGATCTTTATGAAAGGGGCTACGCCCAATTTCCCGGGTGCTATCTGTTCGTTTATCGTGAAGGCGTCGAGGGGAAAGTAACTGATCCCATTGCATTTGTGTCATAGCGCTCCTCCTTGGAGTTCACATTCTGACATAAAAACACGGACATAAAACGACACATAGAAATCGGGTAGGGGCCGGGGTCACCCCCAGCGCCCTCCCACACCACCGGGCATACGGTTCCGTACCACGGCGGTTCATGAAGAACGACTAAGCCATCTTACCGTATCGAGTACCGAGATCAGACCCAGCCGGTCGAACCACTTCCGTGGCAGGGCCTGATTCATGTGCGACGCTCCGGCGTTCCACCAAGGGCCTCGACCATTTCCCGCTGACTTCCAGGCACGTTGCTCGTCCAGACCCAGTGCCAGGAGTTTCCGGCGCCAGGTTTATGGGCGCTTCCATTGCCACCAGATCACGCAACGTAGTCGGCGTCGTATCCAACCATCCATCGCTTCCAAGGGGCGCTTCACATCGACGAGGCTGAAATAGCTGGCCCAGCCCCGTAGAACCGGGGTCAACTCTTCGATCACGCGCCGTATGTTGCGCCCCTTGCCGCGTTTGAGGATCTCACGAACACGCTGCATCAGACGCTGCAAGCTGACCTTGGCCAGCGTTAGCTTTGGCAGTTTGTGCCGGGTCAGCGTGTAGCCCAGATACCCCCGGCTCCAGGGGCGGGTCCACTGCGCCCTGGCCTGTAGCCGTAGCTCGATGCCGAGAATGTCGGATCGAAGATCGGCGTCAGTACCTGAAGCAGCGCCTGCTGGATCAGCCGGTCGGTCACCGTGGGGATGCCGAGCTGCCGCGTCCCGCCCTTGGGCTTGGGAATCTCGACGGCTCGGATCGGGCTGGGATGATACTCACCGGCCAGCAGCCGCTCACGCAGCGTCGGCCAGTACTGTTTCAGGTGATCGGCCAGCTGGTCCACCGTCATGCCATCGGCACCCGGTGCGCCTTGGTTGGCAACCACCTTCCGGTAAGCCCGCGCCATGTTGGCCTTCGCTACCACGGCCTCCATGAGCGGGGCGGGCTCCGCTTTCGTCCACGATGACGACGCCGGGACCGTCTCGACGCCCACCGGCCGGGACTCAGGGTTCCGCCCCTGCCTCTCTGGGTGGGTGACGGTATCAGCGTCAGTGTCTGTCTTCATGATCGATCCTCGAGACGTCATCGCCTACTCGCGGTTCTTCATGTTCGGCCCTTGGTGCCGGGGTGAATCGGCACTTACTATGGCCTCTGCTGACGTCTGGTGACCCATCCCGTCGCCTCTCGACGCCGGTAGCACCGAGGCAGACCACCAGACCTCCCAGGGTAAGACGCGCGACCTTCCCGCTTATGCCTGTCGGATTTACGTCATGGCGTTCCGTGCAAGTATCGGGCTTTGGTGATGCGTGCCACCTCACCCCGCCAGGACGCCTCGTATCCGCTTCCTGTTCGTCAGGCCAGCGTTTTGCCTCGGGCTGCCTTCAGATTCTCCCTCGCGGGAGACACCCTTGCCGTCGGCTAGCACTTCCCCTTGCCGGGCGTGCAGGGGACTTTCACCCCCAAGTCATTCCAAGGCACCACCCTTGGAAACAGCGCCAGTCAGGCGCTGCGCGCCATGCCTGGCGCACAAACAAAAAACCCAGCCGTTTGGCTGGGTTTTTTGCGGTATAAGTGCCTGACGATGACCTACTCTCGCATGGGGAGACCCCACACTACCATCGGCGCTAAGCGGTTTCACTGCTGAGTTCGGCATGGG
>NZ_JAKGAY010000036.1:0-34066 GCF_021532545.1 Halomonas sp. Cn5-12 | reverse complement strand
AAATCTGCAGGCACTGAGTCAGTTGCGGGTGGGCCTGAAAGTAACCTTCGAGGGCCGGGAAGGCCCGGTGCTGGGGATCGTCACCAAGATCAACCGCAAGAGTGTGATTGTTCTGGCCGAGGACGGCACCAAACAGTACAAGGTCTCGCCGGAGTTATTAAGGCCTCTGCGTGACGTGAAGTAGGTCAACTACGTCGTGGAATGAACGCTTACAGAGCGAGAGCAACGAGCGAGAGAGGCACCCGCGAAGGCGGCGAGTAGCCGCCTGGGTCAAGCCGCCGTGAATGATCACACCTCGATGCCAAGATCGGCACTCCTGGCGGAGTGCTTCGCGGGTGCGCTTCGCTTACGCCGCGCTACGTGAACTACTTACCCTTTCAACACGCCAGATAACAGCGTGGTGGCACTTTCAATCAGCTCGTCGAGATGTTGCGGGCCTTTGAAGCTTTCCGCGTACACTTTGTAGAGCGATTCCGTGCCGCTGGGACGTGCGGCGAACCAGCCGTTTTCGGTTGTGACTTTTAAACCACCAATGGCGGCTTGGTTACCCGGCGCTTTGACCAACACGGCGGTGATGGGGTCGCCTGCCAAGGTGGTGTCGGTGATGCTATCGGCGGTGAGGTTTTTGAACGCGGCTTTCTCTTCTGCGCTGCAGGCGGTATCGACCCGTTTATAGAACGGTTCGCCAAAGCGTTCGGTGAGGGTTTGGTAATACTCGCTGGGCGTTTTGCCGGTAACGGCCATCATCTCAGCGGCTAGCAAGCACAGCGCGATGCCGTCTTTATCGGTAGACCACGCCTCGCCTGCTTGGGTGAGTAAGCTCGCGCCAGCGCTCTCCTCGCCGCCGAAGGCGAGCCAGCCTTCGTGCAGGCCATCCACGAACCACTTAAAACCGACCGGCACTTCGAACAGCCCACGGTTGTGCGAGGCCACTACGCGGTCGATCATCGAAGAAGAGACCAGCGTTTTACCGATTTTCAGTGAATCGCTCCACTGCGGGCGATGGCTGATCAGGTAATCCACACACACCGCGAGGAAGTGGTTCGGGTTCATTAGCCCATTGGCATCCACAATGCCGTGGCGGTCGGCATCCGGGTCGTTGCCAAAAGCGATATCGAAGCGGTCTTTGATCTTGAGCAGGTTCGCCATGGCATTCGCGCTGGAGCAATCCATGCGGATCTTGCCGTCGTGATCAGGCGGCATAAAGCTGAAGCTGGCATCAATAGTGGTGTTCACTACTTCCAAGTTCAGGCCGAAATGCTCACCAACCGCCTGCCACACGGGCAGCGCCGTGCCGCCCATGGGGTCTGCGCCCAGCGTTAAGTTAGCTTTTTGAATCGCCGCCATATCCACCACGCTACCCAACTGCGCTACATAATGTGCGGTGTAGTCATACTCCTGGGCGTGAGCTAGCGCCTCTTCCAACGATACCAACGTAATGTCACTTAACTGACGCAGCAGGTACGCATTGGCACGCAGCTCGATCCACTGCGTCGCTTCGGTATCGGCAGGGCCACCGTGATAAGGGTTGTACTTGATACCGCCATCTTCCGGCGGGTTATGGCTAGGCGTAATAATCAAGCCATCTGCTTTGGCGGCAGGCATGGCGTGGCGCTGCTGCGCGTTGTGCTGCAAGATTGCGTGGCTAACCAAAGGTGTGGCCGTGTAGCCATGGCCCTTTTCTACCATGACCGGCACTTTATTCGCCGCCAGCACCCGCAACGCACACTCCCAGGCAGGGCGAGACAGCGCATGGGTATCCACGCCTAAAAACAGCGGGCCTTGGTAGTCCTCCTTTTGGCGGTAATCCACCACCGCCTGGGTGATGGCGATAATGTGCGCTTCGTTAAACGTGCGCTCGGTGGCACGGCCACGGTGGCCAGAGGTGCCAAAGGCTACCCGCTCGCTAGCAATGCTGGCATCCGGTGTTTCATTAAAAAATGCCGTTACGATGGCTTCCATTTCCTTCTCCCTTGCTAGATATCATTTCTATCTCGCACGGTGTTTACGCAACGATGATAGTAATAAACAAAATGATAAGGCTAACACAGCACTAATACGCACATGTTGTATCACACCTCAACGCCACAGAGGTTAAGCATCTGCAATCACTAAAAAGCCAGCCGAAAGGCTGGCTGGCTTGACATACGAACGGCCGGATTACGCCAACGACGCAGCGATTTTCTCCGCGCAAGAGGTCGCCTGCTCGGCATCCACTGCCTCAACCATCACACGAATCAGCGGCTCGGTGCCAGATTTACGCAACAGCACACGGCCACTATCGCCAAGCTCCGTTTCTACGTTGGCGACTGCCGCTTTCACCTGCTCGCTTTCTAGCGGGTCGATGCCTTCTACGGCAGTGTAGCGAACGTTGATCAACGTTTGCGGTAGCTTGTGCATGCCCTGCTTTGCCACAAACAGCGTTGCCTCTTGCTGCAATAAGCAGGTGAGTACGCGCAGTGAGGCAATGATGGCATCGCCTGTAGAGGCATGGTCTAGGCTCAGTAAGTGGCCAGACCCCTCGCCGCCCAAGCGCCAACCGATGGCCTTGAGTTGCTCCATCACATAGCGGTCGCCTACTTTGGCACGCTTAAAGGGCACATCCATCGCTGCCAGCGCTTGCTCCAGGCCCAGGTTGCTCATTTGCGTGCCCACGACGCCGCCTTCGTAGCCTGATGCCTTCGCATCCTTGGCCAGCAAGAAGAGCAGCTCATCACCATCTACCACCACGCCCGTATGATCTACCATCATCAAACGATCGGCATCGCCATCCAGGGCAATCCCCATATCGGCCCCATGCTCAATGACGGCAGCTTGCAAGCTTTGCATGGCCGTGGCACCACAACCTGCATTGATATTCACGCCATTGGGCTGGTCATGAATACTGACCACAGTAGCGCCCAGTTCACGATAAACGGCAGGTGCCACCTTGTAAGCAGCTCCGTTGGCGCAATCCACCACGACCTTCAGCCCGCTCAAACTGAGGCTGCTGGGCAAGGTAGCCTTGCAATATTCGATATAGCGCCCCGCGGCATCATCGACACGGCGTGCCTTGCCCAACTGATCAGAGCTGACACACGTCATGCCGCCTTCAATGGCCACATGAAGCAACCGCTCGATTTCCTGCTCTTGAGCATCCGTAAGCTTAAACCCACCCTGGCCAAAGATCTTGATGCCATTATCATGAAACGGGTTATGCGAGGCGCTGATCACCACCCCGGCATCCGCACGAAAGGTAGAGGTCAGATATGCCACTGCAGGCGTCGGTAACGGCCCTACCAGAGCAATGTTGACACCCGCTGCGGAAAAACCCGCCTCCAGCGCCGACTCCAGCATGTAGCCACTGGCACGAGTATCTTTCCCGATAATGACTTCTTTGACACCTTCGGCACCCAATACCTGCCCTGCGGCCCAACCCAGTTTCATGGCAAAGTCAGGGGTCATCGGAAACTCACCTACCAGGCCACGCACACCATCGGTGCCAAAATACTTTCGCATGTTACCCAACCATCAAATGTCATTATGTTGATCGCCTGCAAGCGTGTCTCAGCTCAGCAGAGTTCGAATATCCGACGTTGGCACTTGTATCGCTTCGGGGGCCGCAAACGAACGCCCTTCACTCACCGGTGCCAAACACAAAGGCTGAGAATATCGCAGCCGTTGAATGTGCCATCGGCTCCAGCTTTCCCAGTATTCCAAACGCGCAGGTGAAACCGCGTTTGCCAAATGCCCGGTGTCTTTCGCCGTCATCAAGGAATCATCACGGTGAGCACCGAAGGCCAACGGCTCGACCAAACGACGAACCGCATGCTTACCAAAAAACAGCTTCATCCGCGCCAGGAACTCACTATCTGCGCCTGTGCGCACCAGATCCCAGCTCCCCATGCGCTCGATGACTTCGCGCCGAAACAGAGGTGAAGACGGATTCAAACGAGTGAACGGAACCGCTTGTCGCACGAAGTGGACGCCCTCATCACTCAAACGTACCCACTGCGACGTCGTTGCCATGATACGGGAATGCTTGAGCATCGGCGCCAACTGGCGGCTAATCTTCTCTGGATGCGACCAATCATCCGAATCGTGACACGTCACGAATTGCCCATTGGCGCGTTGCAGACCATACGTTTTAGCGACGTAAGTACCCGCGTTTTTGGGCAACTGGTAACACTTCACCCGCGCATCGCGGGCCGCACACGTCAATAAATGCTCGAACGTATTGTCTGGGCTGGCATCATCCACCACGATGATTTCCAAATGACGATGTCGCTGAGCCAGCAGCGAATCAATGGCACGTACCGCTCGCTCACCTGAGCAATACGTCGTCATCAAGACACTTACCAAAGGCTCATGATGCCCCTCATGTAACGCGTCATCTTCTTCTGAGTCCACTACTGCCGTTAGGTTCATGACACCCAACGGTATCTGCTCATCACGTGGACGTACCGCTGATAAACCATGCTGGGCCAAAAAGCGGTTCAAGTGCTCACACTGCTCTAACGCCGAAGCCGCGTAGAGATTGCTGGCAACCAGGCAAGCCTCGGGCGTGGGCGATGCGACCTGGCTTAGATACGTTTCCAGTCGCGCCTGCGCCAAAGAACGATCTCCCAGACGCATGGCCAACGCCACCGGCAAAAAGGAAGATGGCGGCAGCTCGGTGTCACGGCACAGCGACTCTGCCAAGGATGGAGAAAACGCCGCTATCGCCTGGATAAATTCCGCCCCACGCTGTCGCAAACGGCCACTGTTCAATAGCGAGCGAGCCACTTGCTCTGCCTGCTGCGCTTCGCCTAACGCCGTCAGGCAGGCGGCTCGGGCAAATTGCGCGTTGGTTTCAGGGTATTCCGGCAATGCCGCCACGGAACGATACATACCCAACCGATAAAGCGACCACACTCCCGCCGCCGAGTGTTCGAAGCGTGGGCCTCCCTTGGCCAAGGCCAGCGCGTGTTGCCCCAACCATTGGCACAACCGAGCTTCTGCTGCCTTCAATAACTGCATCCTGTCTCCTGCATTGCCACCTGCTCGGCCAGCTCACTGGCGGTCAGGTAATGAAAAATCAAACGTTAGCCCACGCTCTCCCCCTTCAGGGCTCGACCCAGCCTCCAACGCCCCGGCCGTGTTCTCTAGCCGTTTTATCTGGCGCTTCAACTGGTCATTCTCTTCCAGCAGCTGGCTCAGCTTTTCCGCCATTTCTCCCCGCTCAACCGCATAATGTTCCACCAGCGCCTGTAACCGTGCTTCCAACTGAACGATGGTTTCCTGTGCATCTGCCATGGTATCCCCACTCAGGCATTATTTTTTTATCGCTTCCTGCACGTCTATGCGGCAACCCCAATGCCACAGGCGGTTCACTCCTGAACACTCACCTACAAAAAAGGGCCCTAAGGCCCCTGCTTGATCATCTTATCAGAAGCTAACTCTCGCGCCCCAATGGCACCGCCAACGCATTGCTTCGCGGGTGCGCTCCGCTTACCACGCGCTATAGGTGTATGCACTGAACCCGTAGCGCGGCGTAACGAATCTTGCGAGACACGAGCAAATGAGGCACCCGCAGCGGCGGCCCGGCGCGTAGGCGGCGAACAGCCGCCTGGATGAAGCCACCGTGCGCCATTTCACCTCCTCGCTACCACCGGCACTCCTACCGGAGTGCTTCGCGGGTGCGCTCCGCTTACCACGCGCTACAGGTGTATGCACTGAACCTCGTAGCGCGGCGTAACGAATCTTGCGAGGCACGAGCAAATGAGGCACCCGCGTGGGCGGCGCTTAGCCGCCCCGATACAGCCACCCAAACCGCCTCACTCCACCGTCACACTCTTCGCCAAATTACGCGGTTTATCCACGTCGGTGCCTTTCACCAACGCCACATGGTAAGAGAGCAACTGAAGCGCCACCACATGCAACACAGGCGAAAGCAAGCCGTAGTGCTCAGGCATCAACAGTACGTTCACACCGTCAGACGACTTCACCGCGCTGCCACCATCGGCAAATACATAAAGCTGCCCGCCACGGGCACTTACTTCCTGCATGTTGGCTTTCAGCTTTTCCAACATTTCATCATTGGGCGCTACCACCACCACCGGCATTTCCGAATCCACCAGTGCCAACGGGCCATGCTTCAGCTCACCCGCTGGGTAGGCTTCCGCATGAATGTAGGAGATCTCTTTGAGCTTCAGGGCACCTTCCATTGCAATGGGGTAATGCCGCCCACGGCCCAGGAACAACGCATGGTGCTTATGGGCAAAATGCTGCGCCCACTGCTCAATGCTGGGTTCCAACGCCAGTACCCTGTCTACCGCGATAGGCAGGTGGCGCAACTCATCCAGGTAGGCCTTTTCGTCTGCTTCGCTCAACCGCTGTTTCGCCTTGGCCAACAGCAGCGTCAACAGGAACAGCGCACTCAGCTGAGTGGTAAACGCTTTGGTAGAGGCCACACCAATTTCCGGGCCAGCGCGGGTGATAAAGCGCAGCGCGGTTTCACGCACGATGGCAGATTCCGGAACGTTACAGATCGCCAGAGTAAAGATATGCCCCTGCGCCTTTGCATGGTGCAGCGCCGCCAGGGTATCCGCAGTTTCACCCGATTGGGAGATCACCACCACCAACTGCTTCGGGTTAGGCACGCTATGGCGATAGCGGTACTCGCTAGCAATTTCTACGTTGCAGGCAATGCCCGCCACCTGCTCGATCCAGTACTTCGCCGTCATGCCTGCATAGCTAGAGGTACCACACGCCAGTATCAGGACAGACTCCACCTGCTGAAAAATCTCTGCGGCTTCCGCACCAAAAATGCCGGGCTGCAACTGCCCTGCCCCGCTAATCATTTCCAGCGTGTTACTCAGCGCCTGGGGCTGCTCGAAGATTTCCTTCTGCATGTAGTGGTTGTAATCGCCCAACTCGACCGCGTTGGCATTCAAGCTAGACGTGACAATGGCGCGTTCAACCATCTGGCCGATACCATCGACCACTACCACCGCATCGCGGCTCAAACGGGCTACATCGCCGTTTTCCAGGTACATCATGCGCTTGGTAACAGAGAGCAGCGCAGAGGCATCAGATGCGGCATAGTAGCCATCTTCTGCAACACCCAGCATCAGCGGGGAGCCTTCCCGGGCAACCACCAAACAATCCGGCTCTTCCTCACTAATGACGGCTAACGCAAACGCCCCCTTCAGGTGGGCAACAGCACACTGCACGGCAGAAAATAGATTTTCGGCGGGTTCGCCTATTTGGCCTTTAAAACAGGCTTGAATCAGGTGGGCAATGGTTTCTGTGTCGGTATCCGAGCTGAACACATACCCCAGGCCTTGAAGCTGCTCACGGAGAGACTCGTAGTTTTCGATGATCCCGTTATGCACCACCGCCAAGCCAGAGGAGATGTGAGGGTGAGCATTGCGCTCGGCGGGAACGCCATGAGTAGCCCAGCGTGTGTGAGCGATACCCACATGCCCGTTAATACCCGCTTCCGCCACTTTGCTGGCTAGCTCCGCCACACGCCCTTTGGCACGGGCGCGCTGCAACCCATTATTGAGTACCGCCAAGCCTGCCGAATCGTAGCCGCGATACTCCAGGGTGGATAACCCTGCGAGTAGAAAATCGGTGCTTTCCTTTGCGCTAATCGCGCCAACAATGCCGCACATAATATATCCAGTTATTAATTACAAAGCGTAAGAAGTTATTCAGGCAGCGAAAAATCCAGACCAAGCTTTTTTTCAAGGCTTACAGTCTTATCCGCATGGTGTTCATCACCCCCCAACATCATCGGAAGCAAGAAGCCCGAGCAAATTTTTGAGGCGAAAATTTTCTTGTTGCAGGCGAGAAATTTTTCCTGCCAACTCAGACCTTTCTTTCGCGTGCTGCTCCGAGAGCTCTAATAGCTGCTTACGATAAGACTCATCATCCAACGGAGTATCAGACATATTAGCAAACCCCATATTTTTCTAAGAATCGCATAGAGGAACTATTTAGCATTTGGTTAGAAACATCCTCGTAGACATTATTGGATGAACAATATTTTTCAAAAGAAGTGATATTATCACTTACTTTGACATCAACGCCAAATAACCCAAGATCTTTTAGGGATGAAGAAATCAAACCAAAAGTAAAACCATTATGAGCAGCTTCACTTGACGTCAAATGACAATCTTTTAGTGGAAGAAAGCCAGTCTTAGACTTCACCTTATTCATCATAATACTATCTAAAGACTTATTTGCAGAAACCCCACCCCAAAGATCAAACTCCATATACTCCAAAAGTGCACGATGTAAAAATCTACCTAAACCTATCGTTTCGCCTAAACGATGTGGTTGAGATTGAGATTCACCAGAGTAACCGTACCCTTTCCAATAGATGGTTTTCTTATGATAATAATCGTGCAAATAACAGTCTTGAAACCCTGCAAAGAGTACGCCTTTATCAATGAGAGAGCAGTAATGCTGAAACGTAGCAGAGCAAATAAAGTCATCTGAACCAAGGACAATTAAAGCATCGAAATCCAGAGCTTTACAGTAATCTAAGCCCGCTTGCCATTTTTGAGATAAGGGGTCATTAGGGTGCTCAATATAAATAGCCCCACCAGCTTCACAAATGCTTCGTGAAACCGACTTTTCAGAGCCAACGGCTACTATCTGAACAGACACCTGATCATCTAGCGTAGAAAACAATTCTTGGTAGTAATTCAAGAAAAGGCGTGTTAAATCGTGCCTTTTCCATACACATGTCAAAATTACAATTTTTTTGTTTCTTCTTTTTGGAAATCGAAAATTTGAAAAAAACAACTTGTCATCTTTCAATGACTGGTGATCTGAAAATCGCATCACATGAGAATTGATGATACTGATGGCATGCCATACATGCGCAGTTTTCTTATTCATAGCACTGTGTATACGCATAAAGTTTGCGACACACAAAACAAGAAAATCAAAATCGAATGAAAACTTAGGGTTCTTCAAAATAAGTTTTGCGAGAACAACAATCAAAAGCGCATCACCTGGATTACTCCTGAGGCCACGAGCAATTAGATCATAGCAAAGAGAGAACTGATCATCACGTAAAGCTTTATCACACTGATGAGCCAAGCGAAAATTATCAATCATTTAAAAACCTTCAAACTAGGCTTTAACACCATGAGCAAGAAAAATAGAAGAATAACCTTTTAAAACAACCTTCTCTACGGCTAGATCTGTAAAGAGATCGCCAAATCGATGCTTTACATCTTCAACATCAAGGTAAAAACGAACATGACCAAATGAATCGAAATTTGGAACAGAAAAAATGATACTAGAGCCAGTAGGAAAACTGCTTAGCAGCTCAATATCCTGCTCAATATGCTCAAGCACTTCTAAAAGCAGAAAAACGTCATTTTTATTTTCCTGAACAATCTCAGAGTCGAAAGCATTTCCAACTAAAAACTTAGCATTGGGTACTCTTTCAGAAGCTTTCTGTATAGAGATTTTACTATAGTCAAAACCAAAATAATCTACTGCGGGTATATGTTTAATTATATATTCTGCAAACTGCCCTGGCCCACAACCCACATCTACGATGGATTGAAATTCATAAGTTTTAAAGAGCTCACAAATTTTATCCCATACAGGAACATAAATAGAATCAGCAGATGCTGAAGCATATTTTTCGGAATGCTCATAAACAGCATCATAAAACCTATGAGATACCTCATAGCTGTATCCGTTGTTCGCTTGATGCTCAAGCTCTACTAACATGGCAGAAGCGGTAAGCGGAACTTTTTTATTTAAAGATTCACTTATGACTATTGCATGGCGCAACATACTATAAGCAGTATTGATATAACCTTGTTTTCTAAGAATATCAGAAGCAAAAACCGAAAACCCTAGTTCTTGGGAATAAACAGTATCAATACTAATGATATGCCAAATATAATTTTCTGCTATTTCAAAACTTTTCACATCCCTATAGAAAGCAGCTAGGACATGAAGGAGTTTACTATTAAACACTCCTAAAGATACAGAATTCTCCAACAGCTCAATTGCTCTCTGGATTTTGTTTTGATTTCTTAATGACTGCGCCTTCGCAATTAGGTAAGAAATCGGCTTAGCCTGTAATCTAAGAAGTTCTCCATACACTAGTTCTTCTTTAAAGTATGCCTCATCAGAGGCATACTCTTTAGCAAGTTTCTCTAAACAAGAAATTCGGTCATTAGCACCATCACATATATTCTTATTATCCATGACCAAACACCTTATAGTGAAACTAACAATGCACCCACAACTGATTCCACCTCATCTTTACTTAAATAAGGATGCATAGGCAAGCTCATTACTTTTTTGGCCACCTCATTACCTACAGGGAGGTGAGCCTCCAAATTCTGCACAGCAGGCTGTAAATTTAAGGGGATCGGATAATGAACAGCAGTTGGGATATTTTTTTCTTGCAATAGTTTCTGGACAGAATCTCTATTGTCTACACGAATAGTGTACTGAGCCCATGCTGATGAATTCTCATCACGCACGCATGGGATAGTATTGATACCATTCTCAGAAAGTAATGAAGAGTATAATTTAGCGGCTTGGTCGCGCTGCTTTAACTCTTCATCGAAAATTTCTAATTTAGGCAACAAAATAGCCGCTTGCAAAGTATCCAGCCTGCTATTAACACCCACTCTTATATGATGATAGCGCTTATCCTGCCCATGGCGAGCAATCTGACGCATAACTGTTGCCAGCTCTTCATCATTTGTAAAAATTGCTCCGCCATCTCCATAGCAACCTAATGGCTTGCTTGGAAAAAAGCTGGTACATGCGATGGTGCTTAAGTTACACGACCTAGTACCTTTATAGGTAGCGCCAAAGCTTTGTGCAGCATCTTCAATAACAGGGATATTATATTTTGATGCAATAAGATTTATCTCATCAAAATCTGCACATTGACCGAACAATGAAACAGGTATGATTGCTTTTGTTTTAGGTGTAATAGCTTCTTCTAGCTTTTTTACATCTAAATTATAGGTATCACGATCAATATCAACATAAACAGGTTTGGCCCCTAGTAGAGCTACTGTTTCGGCAGTAGCAATATAGGTAAACCCTGGAGTGATCACCTCATCACCTGGGCCTATCCCAAGGGCCATTTGGGCAATTTGGAGAGCATCCGTACCGTTAGCACAGGTAATACAATATTTTGCTCCAGTAAACTTCGCTAATTTTTCTTCTAGCTCAATTACTTCCGGACCAAGTATATAATTACCGTGTGACAGAACTTTTTGGATATTGGAATCAATTTTATCTTTAATGATGGCCTGCTGAGCAGCTAAATCAATAAATTGCATGATTAAACATCCACCTTCGATAATTTACTGTCACTAAGCTGATAGACATGTCCTGTATATTGGCACTTAACTTCAGCATGACCATTTAAAGGTAAATCTAACTGCTCTCCATATTCACTCATCCAACCAATCTGGCGTGCGGGAACCCCCACCATGAGTGCATAATCGGGCACATCCTTATTTATAACCGCGCCGGCTCCAATAAAAGCATATTGCCCAATTGTTACTCCACAAACAATTGTACAATTCGCTCCAAGAGTAGCCCCCTTCTTAACCAATGTATCTCTATACTCATCCTTACGCTCAATCAATGAGCGCGGATTATAAACGTTAGTAAACACCATGCTGGGACCGCAGAACACTCCCTCCTCAAGGTGAACGTTATCGTATACCGATACATTATTCTGTATCTTACACTTATCACCAATGGTAACTTTGTTACCAACAAACACATTTTGCCCTAGTGATACTTGTTGACCAATTTTTGCACCAGAACATACATGCACAAAGTGCCATACTCTTGATCCGTCACCAATTTGGGCACCGTCATCAACAATGGCAGATTCATGAACTTGATAGCTCATATTATTCCTTGATCAGTTTACTAAGGAATGGATGCCCTTCACCTTCTGCAGGCTCTTCAAACTTTGCAGTTCGTATTTGATTTACGGTTTCTACGCAATGGCGAGCATCTTCAATTCCATAACCACGACCCGCAAGAATTTCCTGATAACTGATGGTATGTAAATCAGTAAAACCAGCAGAAAACTCTATTTGCTCACCTTCACAACTAATATTTCTAAATGTAGTTTGCTTTCCTTGCACCTCAGAGGGCAAGTCATTGGAATCAATAGAGAGAAACCAAGGCACCCTTGCCTTCTCATACTCTAAATAGCCCGAAGCCTTATATTCATTGGCATAATGCAGTACGTTTTTCTCAAGCTTGCCAAAAACGAAATGCAACATATCAAAGAAATGCACACCAATATTAGTTGCAACACCGAAGGATTTTCGTGGATCGCCCTTCCAGCTTTCCATGTACCATTTACCACGGGATGTAATATAAGTGAGATCTACGAGATACTTATCTTCGCGGTTTTCACTTGCTACTTTTTCTTTTAATTTAATAATAGACTCATGGTGGCGCAATTGAAGAATATTGAAGACACGTTTACCTGTCTCTTTCTCAACAAGTGCTAACTCGTCTAATAGATCAGGAGAAGGCACCAATGGCTTCTCACAAATAACATCACACCCCATTCTTAAAGCGGCAGCAATGTGGGCATGGTGTAAGTAATTAGGGGAGCAAATAGAAACATAATCAAGTGCAGTTTTCGGATCACGTTTCAAAGTATAAGCATGCTCTTGGAAGCGCTCAAACTCAGTAAAGAACTCACTATCTGGTGAAATACTATCAATGATACCAACAGAATCATTGATATCGTAGCCAACACTCAAGTTATGGCCAAGCTCTTTGATAGCTTTCATATGACGAGGAGCAATATAACCGGAAGCTCCAATTAATCCAAAATTCTTCATCAATTATCTCCTTCTTACAAACGTAGATCTGATTCATTTTTAGATAAAACATGCTTCACATCATATAGAACATGTTTTTCTTTACCAAAGGAGCGAATTTTTTCAGCTCCCCATTCTTTAAAATCAGAGTGATCTACAGCCAAAACCACAGCATCGTAGGCACCTTCAAGCAAATCGCTTTCTAGCTTAATACCATATTCAGCTTCTACTTCTTCTGGCTCAGCCCACGGATCATAGACATCAACGTGCATATTGAAGCTCTCAAGCTCTTTGATCATATCAATGATCTTAGTGTTACGGACGTCTGGGCAATCACCTTTAAACGTAAAACCTAGTACTAAAACGCGAGCTTCATCAATATGAATTTTCTTACGGCTAACTGCTTTAACTAACTGTGTAGCCGTGTATTGTCCCATTCCATCATTGATACGTCTGCCAGCAAGGATCACCTCTGGCTGATAACCAACTTCTTTAGCTTTGTAAGTGAGGTAATAAGGATCAACACTTATACAGTGCCCACCGACCAAACCAGGTTTGAAAGGTAGGAAGTTCCATTTAGTACCTGCTGCCTCTAACACTTCCTGACTATCAATTCCAAGAATGTTGAAGATTTTAGCAAATTCGTTGATTATGGCGATATTCAAATCTCGCTGCGTATTTTCAATTACCTTAGCAGCTTCAGCGACCTTAATAGAGCTAGCGCAATGGGTACCAGCAGTGATGATTGATGCATAAAGATCATCTACAAACTTAGCTATCTCGGGTGTCGAGCCAGAAGTGATTTTTCTAATTTTTGTCAGCGTATTAATTTTATCGCCTGGGTTAATTCGTTCAGGACTGTAACCCGCATAAAAATCCTGATTAAATTTTAACCCCGAACCCTTTTCGATAACGGGTATGCATACTTCTTCTGTGGCACCAGGATAAACTGTAGACTCATAAATCACTATGTCACCTGTTTTTATAACAGTAGCTAACATAGCCGAGGCCTTGCGCAGAGGGTTTAAATCCGGCGCATTATTTTCATCAATGGGTGTTGGGACAGTGACGATGTATACATTACAGTCTTCTATGTCTTTGACATCATAGCTGTATACTAGGTTTGTTGCGGTTGCGAGATCAGTCTCTGAGACCTCAAGTGTGAAGTCGTGACCTTTCTTTAATTCGTCAACACGCTTTCTATTGATGTCAAAGCCTATGACATTCTGTTTTTTACCAAATTCAACAGCTAAGGGGAGGCCAACGTAGCCGAGCCCAATTACAGCAATATTAGGTTTAACATTCATTTTTCAATTCGCCTTTATTTAAAACTGAAGCATCTAAGACAAAAATCATTAAATTTAAAATGATCAAATTTAATAAAACATGCTTCTAGACACCTGCTCCAATTTTAGTCTCAAAATAACTCTGTAGCAATACATCTTCATCACGATAAATCTCTGAGTTATGTAGCTTTCTTTGTTTATATATTGTCATAGCATCAGCTTCTTTCATCGCATTGGTTTCTTGTATCCAGCCACTTGAATGTTTCAGCGTAATAATTTTTATGGCTTGTTTCCTTGCACTTATCCCGACGAAAACATCTGCCATATTAGGCAAATAAAAGTCATCATAGCTAAGCTTGAAGATACTTGTATGAAAGCACATCACACCGGTACCCCCAAAGTGCACAGGAGTACTAATTAAGCTCTCGTCCAAACATCTAACGTTAACGCATATATCTTTAAAGTAGTTTTTAGAGTTAGGCTTAAATAATTTACCATGAGAAGTAATAATAGCTTTCCCATTATAGCTTTTTAAAAGCTCAATATTTTTCTCCACATAATCATGAGGGTAAACTAGATCATCATCTATAGAGAAATAATATGCATCATGATAATTACTGACAAAATAGAATTTTCCGGCGTCGCCTTTATCCAGACCTGTATCCAAAGAGCTGACATAATTTATTTTAGATCTGGGGTCATCAAGCAAATTTAGATTTTTATAGCCATTCTGATAAATATTGATAATGTCAGCTTGATCATATATAGACTTAATAGTTTCTTTTAAACTATCTACCCTGCTCTCTATAGATGCAACACAAAAAACAATTTTACTTTTACCGGCATTGAACTTCTCAAGCTGCAACCTAAAATCTATTACTTTTTGTGATAGGTGATATTTTGCTGCAATACTTTCCACTAAACCAGTTTTGAATTTTTTCTCGCTAGCGCTTAAGGCAGAAGTTCCTTTCTGAGCACTGTGCCTTCTATAGTAGTAAACAAAAGCATCTACATAACTAAATTTGTACCCGCTTACTAGAAGCTTAAAATAAAAATCGTATTCTTCCGCATAAGGGAGTTTTTCATCATAGCCACCAACATGTAAAAAACTTTGTTTTTTAAATAAAATAGTACCGCCATGTATTCTATTCTTCACACACTGTTCATAAGTAGTTATGTTTTTGACCGGTGGTATATAATTACGTATATCTTTTTCAGAATAAAATTCATAAGCATTAGCAAATACTAGTGCAGCATCATCGCGTACTGCACAATCATGTAAATATTGAATTGAGCCTTCTGGCAAAAAGTCATCATAAGCAAGTATTTTTATGTACTTACCACTGCATGCAATAACCCCGTCATTAATATTTTTGGAGCAAGATGTATTGTTAATAACCTTTTGAGACAGTGAAAACTTTATGCCATATTTGTCAGCATATGACTCAAGATCTTTATTAGAGTCACTCGCCAGTACAACTTCATATTCTCCATTAAATTTTTGTTTTAATGCAGAATCGATACATTGATCTAATAGAGGGGATTCTTTATGAGCAACAATCAATATACTTACATCAACACTCTTATCCTTAGATTCAATATAACTATCCTTTCGCTCTATATAAGTTTCAGTGGAATGGTTAACACTTAGATTACTTGTTCCGAATGTTCGAGTTAAGATTTCATCTTTCTCTTTCTTAACGACCTTCTCCGAAACACTAACTATAGCATCTGTACTAGTTACGTTCACTTCAGTCTTAACATCAATCCCGGAAAGTTTCTTATCTTTAAAACTAGTGCCAACTTGCCCTAATTTAAAACCATTTACTGCTGGCAAATGGTCAATATATTTCTCATCCACTGGCAGTATTACATACTCATTTAGCAACTTCTTGAACACATAGTTATCTAGGGAAGAATTGATTTTAATATCATCCCATAAAGAAAATTTTAATATTTCAAGTAATTCTCGTGAGATTAGTCGGCCCATACCTACTGTTTCGCCATTTCTATGTGGCATTTTACTTTTATGATGATTATACCCAGGCCAGTGATATAACTCTTTGCTGCTATCTATATAAAAATATGCATCATAAAAACCGTAAAACAAACAGCCAAATTTCAACTTATCTGAATAATTGATAAACGTGTTTTTACAAAGAAAATCATCAGAACCTACAATTAACAACCCATCATATTCTAGTTCAGCACTCTTCAGCACTCCTGCCTGCCATTTTTGGCTTAAGGGCTTGTTTTCATATTCTAAATAATGAAAACCGCACGACTCTACTTTATCTTTATAATCATCTTCCTTAGAGCCTACCACTAACAAATCAATAGAGACCTTATCCTCTAATTCTTTTTTTAAATTTTTATAGTAGTCTAGAAAAAACAAGGTTAAAGCTGGCCTACTCCAAACACATGTTAATACAAGTATTTTTTGCTTAGCGAAATTTTTTTTGCTAGCAATTTTATTTTGCAACGGATGTTTGCCTGCATTGACATATGAATCCATTACTTTTTTATTTAATACTGAGAAATAATCATTTACAAGCTGTATATTATTTTCATTTTTCTTGAATTTCTTTAGAAAAATCTCTTTTCTTTTATTATATTCCTCATGATATTTCAAATTAAAAGATTTTTCAAAAACGTTCACAATACCTTTTATTGAAGCCAAGGATAAAGGATTCACATTCAAAGACTTCACATAAAAAGCAAATGCTCCTTTATAATCTCCTGCATCATAAAGTTCTTTTGCCTTTCTTTCATGAACTAGATAACTAGTGGCAGCCATGGCGCTTTCTCTCTTAGATAAAAATTAAAATTCTTAATTTGGACAGCAGATAGGTTGTAAACTCAAAGAAAATATTATTATTTTTTATTTAATCTTGTTATATGTTGCCCTAAAGCATTAATCGACTGCTGCATAAATGTTCTTTGCTCACAAAATAGAGCATCCATTTTACTTTCAATATCTCGCAGCTGAATATTTGAAACATTTAAATCCTCCATTTTTTTATGCAAGTCATCCATGTCTTTTTTCAAATCACTTATAACTTCTGATTTGTTTTTATTTTCCTTATTGCTTTTTACCACTTCTGAAGCCAATGATGATATTTCATTGTTTAGCCTTACTTTTTCCGCCTCTAAATATTTTGTTTTATTTTGAATATCTTTTACACAAAGCCATAATTCAACACCCGAATGACGCTCTGGTTCGGTTTTTATAACCTTGTAACCAAACTCGGTTAGGCGTTCCAAATAACTTAATCGATCAGATTTAAAAGAAGCGTCGTCAATAGCGACTACCCTTATCAATAGAACATTAATGGAATCATTTATAGCTTCTTTTAAGATATCCGGAGTACTAAAAAAATCTACAAACAGCCAGTTGTCTTTTTGAGTATCTTCTGTAAAAATACTTAATTCTTCTAGCAGAGTTGGCTTACAAGTATATTTTTTAGAGATAGATATATTAGACCACAAGCATTGCAAAGCATCAGGCCTTATCAATCCATTTTCATTTGAAATGTTACTTATATAGAATTCATTTTCACCAGACCCATTATCAATTACCAAGTTCAAAAATTCCCAACCCGGTGGTTGCTCTTTCCAGGTATCAGTTAGCCTTTTATAAGCTCTACTTTCACCCTCTATAAGAATTAAATTTTTAATTTTATTAGAATGGGCCCAATGTAAGTAACTCCCATTGCCACTTCCTGCTCCTGCTACTAAAATCTTTGTAGGAGGCATGATTGCAACAAGCACTGTAAGCCAATCTATTAGTGACATATCTTTGTTATTGATCAACGTTGTATCCTTTCTTGTAAAAATATGTGTTCTATTTTACTTTTTCTCTTTCTTAAATTTTTTAGATTCTTTCATTAATAAGAAAGGGAGTTTGATAACGCCGTAGATTGAGTTTGTGTTCTTCATTACTACAACACCAAGCTTGTAAGACAAATGCTGCTTTACTCTTTCTGCTTGATCTGCGTCAGCATATTGGCTAATTGGTGGAAGAGATTCTTTTTTACGTTTTTCTAACTCTTGATTAAAAGAAGCATGTTCCTTCTTAAGCCTTATTGGTAGTGTAATACAATCCGCTAATGTATTAGTATTAACTACAACCGCGCCTAGCCTATAGGTTAACTGTCTTTTGATACGATCAGCAGCCCCATACTTGCCTAGTGCAACAGGTTTTTCTGTTGTTAAAGGTAGCACTGAAGTTGAAGGTGTGGCTCTGCCACTGGTAATTTCATCTTCAAGTAACTCTACTTGTATTTGGAGTAATATATTTTCATCTACCAATCTGGTATCAATCAGTTTATTAGCAGTTTTTTTATGGTTTTTTTCTATATTATCGATCTGAGCAGCTTTATTTAGAACATCATTTTTCAACAACTCAATTTCTGTTGACAATAATTCGTTTTTTAAAACAAGATTTTTTTTACTATGCTCGATTTCACAAACTTTATCTTTTAAAGCAGAAAGTTCTTTCTGTTTCTTCTTGAGCTCTTCTACTGCTTCATACTTTAGAGCAACCCATACCTCTTCATCTGCACTATCCCTAAAAACGTCTAAAGGGTTAACAGATAATGCTTTTAATTCCTCATAAACTGAATGTGCTAAATGTTTCTCAGTTACCTTCCTCGCTAGATGATTTGCTATTATTGATTTATTGTTTTCCTGTAAGAGACATACTTTATTATTTTCACCTGAGTTTTCGATACTATCACTACAGTTTTCAACTATATTCTTTAGAAGCGACGAAGTCGAAAGAAAAGGGATTTTCTTTACTGACTCTATCGGTTCATTAAAAAAAACATCGGAATTAACTAGACAACATCTATCCGAATTTTTTGTATAAAAATTAAACAAAGCGCTATAATATGCTGCCCAATTATCAAGTGCTTTGTTTACATTTTGATCATCATCGGAAATTAAAATATCATTTAAGACTGATATAGGGTCACGATAAACAAAAACAAAATATGTGTTTTGATCTACTTTTAACCAAGTGTTTAAAAGCTGGACAGACTCTTCTGACGACCACCCCCATATTTTCTCCTGATTTATATTAGCTAACAGAAAATCAAGCATTAACCCTTGCCATGTGCTACTAATATCGACTTGATCCAATTCAGAATGGCTTTGTGCGTTGACACATGAAATAGCATTAGCTGATTTTAAAAGTGAGCTTTCTAACTCTTCTACCCTCATATTTTCTCTTCTAGATGGAAGAGGCTCCGACATGCCGTTTTTTACAAAAAAATCTTTTATTTCTTTGTATTGAGAAGTTCTATGCCCGATGACAATAATTCTTTTCACCATTTAATCCTTTTAATAAGCAAAATTAATTTTTTCAGACTGAATCCACATCATTGTGGTAAGACTCTATCGCTTCATTAATGTTATCAAACCAAAGTGCTTGCCCGTCCTTGATATAAACGCCTACTTGACATAGCTCTTTGAGAATCCCCTCAGAGTGAGAAACAATAATCAGCGACGATTGCCCAACTTTCGATTTAAATAGGTTTTGCGCTTTTGCTTTAAACGCTCGATCCCCTACCGCCGTAGCTTCATCTGAAATATAAACATCGAAATCAAACGCTAGTGAGAGTCCAAACGAGAGCCTTGAACGCATACCTGATGAATACGTACGTACTGGTTCATTGAACGCTTCACCGATCTCTGCAAAATCTTGCACAAACGCTATTACCCGTTTTACTTCTTCGGGGCCACAGCCTTGTGTTCGCGCTACAAATTTGACGTTTTGGCGGCCTGTCATGTTGTTTTGCATGCCGCCTGCTAGCCCTACTGGCCAAGAGACCCGGCTGTGACGTATTACCTCGCCACGCTCTGGTGTATCCATTCCTGCAATAAGGCGCAGCAGTGTGGATTTACCGGCACCGTTGCGACCAATCAGGCCTACGCTCACCCCGGTAGGTATGGTGAGGTTGATGTCTTTGAGCACCCAGTCGCTACCGTGGTGGTTGTGGTAGCGCTTGTAGAGGTTCTTTATTTCAATCATTTGGTATTTGGTTGCCGATGGTGTTCTGTAGTGGCGCTTCAGCCTTCGATGGCGTGATCGGGGCGGCTAACGCCGCCCTCCGCGGGTGCCTCTTTCGCTCGTTGCTCTCGCTCTTTCGTTACGCCGCGCTACGGGGTTGGTGCCGTCATTCGGGTGTTGCCGCGAAAAGAGGTGGTTGCCGCCATTTGAGGTGTTGCCACGATTGATGGTTATGTGACGAAACGGGGCTGGTGCTACTCACCATTCACTACTTTCACCACCTTTCCTTTACGGGTGTACATCGCTTCCAGCTCACGTTTGAGCGCGCTGCGGGCGGTTTGTTCGCCGTGAACTAAATGGATGGTATGGGGCCAGCGGCGCATGCGTTTGACGAAGTTGAGCAGGTCGTTTTGGTCGGCGTGGGCGGAGTAGCCGCTGATGGAGGTGACGCCTGCTTTGATATCGTATCGCTGGTTGTCGATCTCGACCCAGCCGCCACGCGGGCCGTATTGCTGTATGGCGCGGCCTGGGGTGCCTGCGCCCTGGTAGCCGACGAACAGTACCTGGTGGCGTTCATCGCCTAGCATGGCTTTTAGGTAGTTCATGATACGCCCGCCTGCGCACATGCCGCTGGCGGCGATGACCACCGCTGGGCGGCCTGTGCTGGCCAGGTAGCTGACCGTTCGCTCGTGGGCTTCGTGGCTGTCTACGGTGTAGAGGTTGGCGAAGTTGAGCGGGTGGCGGCCACTGCGCAGGCGGCGTTGAGCTTCGTCGTCCCAGTAGGGTTTCAGCTCGCGGTATACCTGGGTGAAGCGGGCGGCCAGCGGCGAATCGACGATGATCTCCAGCGTTTGCCATAGGCTTTTGGGCAGCCCGCGTTTGGCGTTGCGCTCGGCTTCATGAATGATGCCTTCCAACTCGTAGAGCAACTCTTGGGTTCGGCCAATGCTGAAGGCGGGCACCATGACCGTGCCGCCGTTAGTGAGCGCTTGCTCGATGGCCTGTTTCAGCGTGGCGCGGCGCTGGCGGCGGTCAGGGTGCTGGCGGTCGCCGTAGGTGCTTTCGAGTACCAATTGCTCACAGCCGTAGGGCGATTGGGGCGCGGGCAGTAGCGGTGCGTAGGGAGCACCTAGATCGCCGCTGAAGATGACCCGTTCCTTTTCACCATTAGGGTACTGGTGGGCGACTTCTACGTAGCTGGAACCAAGAATGTGCCCTGCCCGCTTGAGCTTTACCCGTGTGGTGATGCTGCCTGCTTCGGTTTTTTCGACCACGGTATGCCATTTACCGTAGGGCACGCTGACGATTTGACTTTCTAGCTGTTGCTGGAAACGCTCGATGAGCTGGGCGTTGCGGGTGAAGCCGATTTTTAGGGCGTCTTCGATCACCAGGGGCAACAGTTTGGCCGAGGGAATGGAGCAGATGATCGGCCCTTTGAACCCGGCCGCCAGTAGGTAAGGCAAGCGGCCTACGTGATCAATGTGTACGTGGGTGATGACCAGCGCTTTGACGGTGCTGATATCGAATTCGATTTGTAGCTGCTCAAAGGCGTCTTCTGTTGCGTCTTCGCCTTGGAATAGCCCGCAGTCGATGAGCAGTGAGTGTTCGCTATCGAGGGTGAGCTGGTGGCAGCTTCCAGTGACGCCTTTGGCTCCGCCGTGGTGAGTGATGTTGAGCATTGACTTCCTTTTCGTGCTTTTTGAGCGTGCTTTCTTTTAGCAATGAGGCGTTTTGGGGTTCAGTGGCGTGATCGGGGCGGCTGGCGCCGCCCTTCGCGGGTGCCTCTTTCGCTCGTTGCTCTCGCTCTTTCGTTACGCCGCGCTACGGGGTTGGTGCCGCCATTCGAGGTGTTGACGCGGTTGCTCGTTATGGCGCGAAACGAGGATAGTGCCACGCCTCATAACGTTGGCGGTGTTCCCGTAGCGCGGTGTAAGCGGAGCGCACCCGCGAAGCACCCCGTGAGGGGTGCCGGTGAGGCCAATGAGGTTTGCTCAATTACCGTGGCTCGATCAGGGCGGCTGGCGCCGCCAACGCGGGTGCCTCTTTCGCTCGCTGCTCTCGCTCTTTCGTTACGCCGCGCTACGGGGTTGGTGCCGCCATTCGAGGTGTTGACGCGGTTGCTCGTTATGGCGCGAAACGATGATGGTGCCACGCCTCATAACGTTGGCGGTGTTCCCGTAGCGCGGTGTAAGCGGAGCGCACCCGCGAAGCACCCCGTGAGGGGTGCCGGTGAGGCCAATGAGGTTTGCTCAATTACCGTGGCTCGATCAGGGCGGCTGGCGCCGCCAACGCGGGTGCCTCTTTCGCTCGCTGCTCTCGCTCTTTCGTTACGCCGCGCTACGGGGTTGGTGCCGCCATTCGAGGTGTTGACGCGGTTGCTCGTTATGGCGCGAAACGGGGTTGGTGCCACGCCTCATAACGTTGGCGGTGTTCCCGTAGCGCGGTGTAAGCAGAGCGCACCCGCGAAGCACCCCGTTAGGGGTGCTGGTAAGGCCTGCTCGATCACCCTGGCTCGATCGGGGCGGCTAACGCCGCCCTCCGCGGGTGCCTCTTTCGCTCGTTGCTCTCGCTCTTTCGTTATGGCGCGAAACGGGGTGGTGGTTCCATATAGGTAACAGGCATCGGGAAATGATGAGCCGTTAGTCATTACTTAGCTGCCAGCCGCATATGGATAATTTTTTGATAATAAGCGCTTAACTGTCTCTTTTTCTGCCTTAATGCATCGATTTCGGATCTCGTCAGCGGTTCTGAAGCCGACGAGATAACTTGATTCGTTGGCGGTGAGGGCTGAGATGTGTATTCCGAAGATATTTTTGATTTCATCAGAGAAACGCTCCTCCAATAGCTGAGTATGTTTTTTTAAGGCTCGAAACTCCTTCGAACGACCTGCATTTACTAACAGAACCGTCCCAATAACGTATCCACCATTCATTAACAAATAATTAGCCAGCTCAGCTAACGTGCTACCCATACTAGTGACGTCATCTACTAATATATAACGACCACCATGCTGAACAGCTCCCTCGAATGAGGGTCTTGCAATGAGTCTTTCCATAGGGTCAGCCCCGGTATGAAACACTTTTTGCATTTGAACGATATCTGTTTCACTAACACCATCTAGCACCTCTGCGCACATCAGCGAGAGGATCAGAGGTAAAGCATTATCACCTGAAGCCTCTTGAGCGTAGGGCGATACAAAAATACTTCCTTCAGGAAATTCATTTTCAAGAGAGAACAGAAACTCAAGAGCCAAATCACCCACAAGTTGTAAAGCAGCTTCTGCATCTCCTGACTTGGCATCTCTATAGGCAGCATGCTGCTTTATATCTTCATCACTCGTGAAACAATGAAAATGCTTGGTTTCTTTTGGAAATGCATACACTCTATCCATTGCATTGTCTCAAAATGTGCAGCTGATCGATCTCCGTAACATACTTGGCCTGTTGATTAGCCATTATGAACCTTCACTTCTTTCCCTTTCCGAGCGTACATCGCTTCCAGCTCACGTTTGAGTGCGCTGCGCGCGGTTTGTTCGCCGTGAACTAAATGGATGGTATGGGGCCAGCGGCGCATGCGTTTGACGAAGTTGAGCAGGCCTTTTTGGTCGGCGTGGGCGGAGTAGCCGCTGATGCTGGAAACGCCCGCTTTTATATCAAACCG
The DNA here is from genome assembly GCF_021532545.1 of Halomonas sp. Cn5-12. Lineage (NCBI taxonomy): Bacteria > Pseudomonadati > Pseudomonadota > Gammaproteobacteria > Oceanospirillales > Halomonadaceae > Halomonas > Halomonas sp. Cn5-12. Next base: position 10,286 of record NZ_JAKGAY010000036.1, on the reverse strand, counting down.
CTCGCCGTCGATGTTTACCCAGCCGCCTTGTGGGCCGTATTGCTGAATATCCCGCCCTGGGGTGCCTGCGCCTTGGTAGCCTACGAATAGTACCTGGTGGCGTTCATCGCCGAGCATGGCTTTGAGGTAGTTCATAATGCGCCCGCCTGCGCACATGCCACTGGCGGCTATCACTACGGCGGGGCGGCCTGTGCTGGCCAGGTAGCTGACCGTTCGCTCGTGGGCTTCGTGGCTGTCTACGGTGTAGAGGTTGGCGAAGTTGAGCGGGTGGCGGCCACTGCGCAGGCGGCGTTGGGCTTCGTCGTCCCAGTAGGGCTTCAGCTCGCGGTATACCTGGGTGAAGCGGGCGGCCAGCGGTGAATCGACAATGATTTCTAGCGCTTGCCACTGGCTTTTGGGGAGGCCGCGTTTGGCGTTGCGCTCGGCTTCGTGAATGATGCCTTCCAGTTCGTAGAGCAGCTCCTGAGTACGGCCAATGCTGAAGGCGGGCACCATGACCGTGCCGCCGTTAGTGAGTGCTTGTTCGATGGCATGTTTTAAAGTGGCGCGGCGCTGGCGGCGGTCGGGGTGGTTTCGGTCGCCGTAGGTGCTTTCGAGTACCAATTGTTCGCAGCCGTAGGGCGATTGGGGCGCGGGCAGTAGCGGTGCGTAGGGAGCGCCTAAATCGCCGCTGAATATCACCCGTTCCTTTTCGCCGTTGGGGTGCTGGTGGGCTACTTCCACGTAGCTGGAGCCCAGTATGTGCCCTGCCCGCTTGAGCTTCACGCGGGTGGTGATGCCGCCTTCTTCGGTTTTTTCTACCACGGTGTGCCATTTGCCGTAGGGCACGCTGACGATTTGGCTTTCTAGCTGTTGCTGGAAACGCTCGATGAGCTGGGCGTTGCGGGTGAAGCCGATTTTTAGAGCGTCTTCAATCACTAGGGGCAGCAGTTTGGCCGAGGGAATGGAGCAGATGATTGGCCCTTTGAACCCCGCCGCCAGCAGGTAGGGCAAGCGGCCTACATGGTCAATGTGTACGTGGGTGATGACCAGCGCTTTGACCGTGCTGATATCGAATTCAATTTGTAGCTGATCGAAGGCGTCTTCTGTTGCGTCTTCGCCTTGGAATAGCCCGCAGTCGATCAGCAGTGAGTTTTCGCTATCGAGGGTGAGCTGGTGGCAGCTTCCGGTGACGCCTGTGGCACCGCCGTGGTGTGTGATGTTGAGCATTGAATTCCTTTTCGTGCTTTCTCTTAGCAGTATGGCATTTTGGCGTTTGGTGGCGTGATCGGGGCGGCTGGCGCCGCCTTCGCGGGTGCCTCTTTCGCTCGCTGCTCTCGCTCTTTCGTTACGCCGCGCTACGGGGTGATAGCACCCTTCACCCTTCACCACTCACTACTCACTTGCTGTGGGAGGCCAATTCATTGGGCGATGGCTTGAGCGAGCTAGGTGCGGTGGGTGCCTCTTTCGCTCGTTGCTCTCGCTCTTTCGTTACGCCGCGTTACGGGGTTGGTGCCGCCATTCGAGGTGTTGACGCGGTTGCTCGTTATGGCGCGAAACGAGGATGGTGCCACGCCTCATAACGTTGGCGGTGTTCCCGTAGCGCGGTGTAAGCGGAGCGCTCCCGCGAAGCACCCCGTGAGGGGTGCTGGTGATGGCGTGAATGTCAGCGGTTACTGAATAGGTTCGATCAGGGCTTCCAATGTGTTGGCACTCAATATGCCTTCCATCCATTTTTCCAGCTGCTCTATGGAAGCCGCCTCAATTTGGGTATCGGCCCATGACGGTAACTCGCCAAACTTCAGCATGAGCAGCTTTCGCAGCATATTTTGTGCTTCATGCTGACGGCCCTGTTGCATGCCCTGTTGCATGCCCTGTTGCATGCCCTGTTGCATGCCCTGTTGCATGCCTTGCTGCATGCCTTGCTGAATACCTTCCGTACGAAGACGCTCTGCTAAACCAGCCATTTTGCTTTCCTCCTGAGGATAGCGCCTTTGGTAGGCTTGTCTTTCATCTGTGCTTAAATCGCTGTAGATATCGACAAAGTCTATGTATTTGAGTTGCTTTTCAATGCTTGGTTCCAGCGAAAACAGACCTTGTATGGCATTGGCGTATACATCGATTTTATCTTTCTCTGCCCATGCCATATTCGGTAAATTCAGGCGCGCCACGATATTTTGGCTACTAAAATACTGATTGGCCGGCAATTTATTTAAATGTGTATGTAAATAGTGAAACTGTAGGTAGCTATGGCGTTCACTTCGAATATGCAGGCTTTCTGCCACTTTTTTATTAGAATTCAAAAAAATCACCACCGGTACCACTCGTTCTGTATCGAATAGCTCACTCAGGTGCAGTGTGTAGTGCGCCAGCCTGTGGATCGAGAAACGGCCGGGATCCGTTTCTTCTTCTAGCGTGAACAGTAGCGCTTCGCGTTGCCCATTTGGCCACTCTACCAGCAACGGTACGTCTAGCTCATGAAATCTGTCACCCAGGCGCTCTTTTAATTGCTCCTGGCGAATAGGAGTGACTTTGACGCTAGGCAGTAAATCTCCAGCCTCTTCTGATGCAAAGAAAGCGAGGGCTTCGCGAGGATAGTCCAAAATCAGGTTTTTGAAATTTTGATCGTGGCTTGTACGGTTCACCATGGCTTTTCCTTGCTGTAGCTCAGTCCTTGCTGGGGCTCAGTCCTTGCTGGGGCTCAGTCGGGGCGGCTAGCGCCGCCCGTCGCGCCGAGCTGCGGGTGCTCGCCCATGCGTATCGTTGGCGATACATCCGTAGCGCGGTGTAAGCGGAGCGCACCCGCGAAGCATCCCGTTAGGGGTGCCGATGAGGCCAGTGAGGTTTGCTCGATCACCGTGGCTCAATCGGGGCGGCTGGCGCCGCCAACGCGGGTGCCTCTTTCGCTCGTGACCTCGCTCTTTCGTTACGCCGCGCTACGGGGTGCTCGCCCATGCGTATCGTTGGTGATTCACCTGTAGCGCGGCGTAAGCGGAGCGCACCCGCGAAGCATCCCGTTAGGGGTGCCGAATATGCCACTGGGGTTTGCTCGATCACCGTGGCTCAATCAGGGCGGCTAGGGCCGCTAATACGGGTGTTGGCGGCTATTTATTGCTACGTGCGTTATGAGGGGCGTGCAGATCTCACTTTAGATCTGTCCCATTTTTTAAGCACTGAATCGACAAACCAAAGTGAATCAATTTTGTTAAATTCGCTTTCGTAGATATCTAAATAACCATCAGGTGTGGCTTCTGCAAAATGCAGATGCATTTCACTGGAATTATCAAAAAAATAAGCTCTTCTACATTTCACAACCATTTCATGCAAAAGTGACAAGCTTGCTTGATAGCGACTTATTATCTTTTCGGCAGGGACATCATGCCCACCACTCGAAACTCTTTGTGCAACACGAGCCTGATTAATCTCAGGGCTTGATGTGCAAATATAATAGAGGTAGGGCTCAAACCCAAAATCTAGTGCTTTTTCAACAAATCTTATGTGACTACTATGACTCATAACAGATTCATAGGTGAGAGATAGCCCAGACTCCAACCAATCCTCTCTCAGGGCTGTGGCAATCGCTTGCGCAGATATCGCAGCAAAATACGTTTCAAACTCTTTAGCAAAAGACTTTACGGACGCCTTGCCCTCAGACATTGCGGTTGAGGTTTTTTCAATAACATCATTTAGCTCAATATGCTTCGCAATATCATCAGGATTTAAATATTGCCCTAATGGTATTTTCTTACTAAGCAAAAATTGAGTCAGGGTTGTTTTACCCGAGCCATTTGGGCCAGCAACAAGCCTTAGCCTTGGCACAAATACTCCCTAAGATTGAACGGCTGGGCTTGTTTTAACTTTTTGAGCTGCTTGACCTGATGATCGGGCGACTCTTCAACCAGATAGCCATCACGTTCATAGACCACAGAAACACCTGCCGCCAAATTTCTTTGGATGGCCGCGCGAGAGGATTCACTCGCAAACTGCATGAGTGAGCGCGTGTCTTGCATTGGATCTTTTCTCTTACCTTTGCGCACCATCGCTAGCTTCTCGTGGTTTGATTTCTGACTCATGATTTCCCCCTTCTCAGTACAGCTTGTGAAACCATAGATTCATTATAGACCGAGTAGTTTCGAATAGAGCAGGCTATTGCAATGATTCATTAAATATCGTGGCTCGATCAGGGCGGCTGACGCCGCCCTTCGCGCCGGGCCGCCGCTGCGGGTGTCTCTTTCGTTCGTTTCTCTCGCTCTTTCGTTACGCCGCGTTACGGGGTGGTGGCTCGCTTGACCATTACGTTGTGCAACGGGGTTGCGCGCTTTCGAGGTTGGCGGTGTTCGTAGCGCGGCGTAAGCGGAGCGCTCCCGCGAAGCACCCCGTGAGGGGTGCCGAATATGCCACTGGGGTTTGCTCGATCACCGTGGCTTGATCGGGGCGGCTGGCGCCGCCAACGCGGGTGCCTCTTTCGCTCGTTTCTCTCGCTCTCTCGTTACGCCGCGCTACGGGGTGCTCGCCCATGCGTATCGTTGGTGATTCACCTGTAGCGCGGTGTAAGCGATTGCGTACCCTCGGGAGCAGCGAGGAGTGGTGATGGGGTTCGTTAAGCGGCTTGGCTTTTTAAGAGTGGCCATGCACCTTGCTTCGAGGCTTCCAGAATGACGATTTCATTGATCGTGCCATCCTCTGCGTAACTAATATGTGTATGCCAATCTTGAGAAACCTCCCTAACGGTAGGCTTTTCTGATAGGTGCAGAACCAGGATATCATCTGCTTCATCGTACGTAGTTCGCATTACTTATCCTCCCACCCAAAGTGATGCATGACTGTCTTTACCACTATTCTATCTTCCAAGACTGCTGCAATCGACAAGAGGTTGGTGCCACGCCTCATAACGTTGGCGGTGTTCCCGTAGCGCGGTGTAAGCGGAGCGCACCCGCGAAGCATCCCGTTAGGGGTGCCGATGAGGCCAGTGAGGTTTGATGCTTCCCGGTAGCCACATCTAGGCGGCTATGCGCCGCCCCCGCGGGTGCCTCATTCGCTCGTTGCTCTCGCTCTTTCGTTACGCCGCGCTACGGGGTGGTTGCCCATGCGTATCGTTGGCGATACATCCGTAGCGCGGTGTAAGCGGAGCGCACCCGCGAAGCATCCCGTTAGGGGTGCCGATGAGGCCACTGGGGTTTGCTCGATCACCGTGGCTCAATCGGGGCGGCTGGCGCCGCCAACGCGGGTGCCTCTTTCGCTCGTGACCTCGCTCTTTCGTTACGCCGCGCTACGGGGTGGTTGCCCATGCGTATCGTTGGCGATACATCCGTAGCGCGGCGTAAGCGGAGCGCACCCGCGAAGCACCCCGTGAGGGGTGCCGAATATGCCACTGGGGTTTGCTCGATCACCGTGGCTCAATCGGGGCGGCTGGCGCCGCCAACGCGGGTGCCTCTTTCGCTCGTGACCTCGCTCTTTCGTTACGCCGCGCTACGGGGTGGCGGCTCCCTTCACCACTCACTACTCACCACTCACCACTCACCACTCACCATTCACTACTCACCACTCACTACTCACCACTCACCAACAACCCTAATCCCGGTGGTCTTTGACGATCATGATCATCATGCTGAGGATGAAGGCGAGGAAGATGGTGATGATGGCGAATACCGTGCTGTTGTAGAGGCGGTTGGGCTCTGTGGGGTATTCCGGCATCAGCGGGCTTTGTAGCACGCTGACCTGCTTGAGCTGGCGGGCGGCTTCTAAGCGGGTGTTTTCAAGTGCGGCCAGTGCGCTGGAGTAAGTTTCCTGGGCGAACTGGGCTCGTAGCTCTAAGGTTTCGTACTCGGCGGATACCCGGTTGAGCGAATTACCGGTGGCTTGGGCTAGGCGGTCGCGCTGCTCTACGATTTGGTCACGCAGGGCTGCAATGCTGCGCTCTACTTGGCGTAGCTCGGCCGATTGCGAGCTTTGGAAGCTGGCCAGGGCGTTGCGTTGGGCTTGCAGGCGGGCTAGGTCACCTTCTAGCGTTGCCACCACTTGGTTAATGCTTTCTACCGTGGCGGTGGGCGATACCAAGCCGTATTCGTTTTGGAATTCGAGCAGTTGGGCGCGGGTCTCTTCAAAGCGCTCTTCCAGGCGCACCATTTGCCGTTCCAGGAAAAGCACCTGCTCATCGGCTAGGCGGTGGCCCATTTCGTTCATGTGGTTTTCGCCCGCTTCTAGCAGTAGCGATGCCATATCGTGGGCGAACTCCGGCGTGTAGCCTTGCACACGAATGTTCAACACACCGGCGTATTCGTCTAGCTCTACTTCTACCCGGCGTAGGTAGTATTCATGTAGGTCTTCGATGGGTACGTTAGGGTCGCGCAGCTTGGCGAAGAAATCACCGTGTTCGCTGTAGTGCTGGCGGATGCCTAGCTGCTCATCCAGCAGGCGCAGCATGTCCACCGAGAGTAAGTGTTCACGTAGCAGAAGCAGGTCTGAGGTGTTGCCTGCACCACTGCCCATTAACGAAGAAAAGCTGAGTTCCGGCGTGGCGACCTGGGGGCTTTCCAGTACAACCGTGGCGCGGGAAACATAGCGATCCTCGGCCCATATAAACCAGTAAAAACTTACCAGCACAATAGCGATAAAGGCCAACGCCCAATGCGGCGACTGCTTTATAAAACGGGTAAACGATACGTGCATGGATTATTTAGCCTTTAACCGGTCAACAAAACGTAGATGCATTAGTAGCCCCAGGGCGTTTAACGAAAGCGTGACAAGCCAGAAGTAAACCATGCTTGTACCGTGTATCACTTTGTAATTTTCAAAAAAACCAAGACGCAGAACCTCTAAACCATGTGGTATCGGATTAAGCATCAAATATTCCAACAACCAATGAGGCATTTGATTAATAGGAAAAATTACACCTGAAATAATTAACAATGGAAGCGACACCATTGCAATCACCTTGCCTACCTCAGGTATTAAAGTAGCGCTAACAGAAGATAACAAGCCTAGCCCCAATCCAAGAAACCACAGTGACAGCCACCCTCCCATTGCACGCACTGCATTATCTGGATATAAATCCACTTCTAACATAAGGCCGCCTAGTATAAACAATAAAAAAACAAACGTTCTTAGCACACCTTCTAGAAAATTACGTACGAGGACTGGGTCCACCGGCTGGACTTGTCTATAGGCAAAAAGCGAACTATTGCCTTGTATAGCTCCCATCCCTCGAAGCATTCCATCACGCACTAAAAAAAAGCCTAACATCCCAGTAATCATCCAAGGGATAAAAGGGGCGTTTGCTATAAGCTGATCACCACTTACAAAACTTCGAATCAACGCCATTATTGCTATCAGCGCTACTGGTTCAAAAACCATCCAGAACCAGCCCATACGGTCGGCCATGGTGCGGGAAATGGCTTCCCGCATGAACATGGCGTACCACACGCTGCGGGTGACTTGCCAAGGGGTGCGCGCCCCTTTTGGGGCGCTATGTGAGTTATTCATGAAGCCGTTTCTTTTGAAAAGAGCGTGATGAAATATGTTGTGTGGCGTTATCGCGTTTAGTGGCGGCATTGGGGCGGCTGGCGCCGCCTCCGCGGGTGCCTCTTTCGTTCGTTGCTCTCGCTCAGTCGTTACGCCGCGCTACGAGATACCACCTTCACTACTCACCACTCACTATTTACCAACCACCAATCACTATTTACCAACCACCCATCACAGATCCACTGCAACGCGGGTGGCTACAGCCACTTGGTAGAGGATTTGCGTGAGCGTAGCGGCTAGCTGCAGGTTGTGCGTGGGCGCTTCGGGCATCACGAGGATTTCATCACCTGGGCGCAGCGGAGTGTTGCGGGCGTTTTCCACCGCGCCGTTTTGGCGAACCAGCAGGATGTGGTCGTCGTCGGCGCGTTGGGTAAAGCCGCCAGCGCTTTCGATGTAGTCGATCACGCTCATGCCGGGGCGGTATACCGCCGCTTGCGGCACCAGTACTTCACCGCTGATCAGAATGGAGTCGCTGATTTCCGGAATGGTGATCACATCGCCATCTTGCAGGCGGATATCCGCAATGCGGTCGTTGTAGGCCACTACCAAGCGGCCGCTGGGCTCTAGCTCGCGGGCGCGCTGCACGAAGTTTTGAATCAGCTCGGCTTCTTGGGCACGAATTTGCGCTTCTTCGTTGGTGCTGGACTGGGCACTGAGATAGGTGGTTTCCAGGCGACGCAGGCTGTCTTCCATGGATTGCTGTTGCTGCTGCTTCACGCTTTCACGCTGTAGTGAAATGCTTTCCACGGCGGTCATGTTTTCCGGCACGGGAATGGCATCCAGCAGTTCGCTTAAGCGGGCATCGCGGGGTAACGCAAAACGCGAGGGGCCGTAGTAGCTGCCCTCTACTTCGACCACGATAGTTTCACTGCGCTGGTCGGCGCTAAACGCCACTTCATCGCCGCTACGAATGGTTTGAGTATAGAACTCGTTCAGCGGGAAGTACTGGGCCATGGGGCCATCGGAACGGTCGCCGCGCAGCAGCACATGGGATACGCCGCTTCTGAGGCGGGCAAGCTCTACCAGTTCCGCACCGCTTAGCTGGTTGCCGATAAGCTCGTAGCGGTGTTCACGGTGGACATCGCCCACCACGGCAATGGCCGGGCCGCGCTCTTCCACTACGATGGTGTCGCCATCCTGAAACTGCGGGCGCGCGATGCTGCCGTTGATCAGGAAGTCGTAGAGATCCACCGTGGCGACGGTTTGGTCGTTGCGAATCACGCGGATTTGGCGATAGCTGCCCAGGTCTTGATCAATACCGCCTGCTTGGTCCAGGAAGTAGAGCACGGAGTCGTTGGGAGTTCCTGCAAAGCGGCCGGGGTTTTCCACGTAACCAGTGACGAACACGGCCACGGGCTGCACGCCCTGTACGTTGGTGTATACCTGTACGTTTTCGGGGTAGACCGAGGTAATCGCACCCCGCACGCGGCTATCCACCTGCTGGCTGTTTTGGCCTTCTACATTGAGCGGGCCAGAGCCGGGAATAAAGATGTTGCCTTGGGCATCCACCGGCAGCACGCGGTCAAACTCGAACGCGCCCCAGGCACGCACGGTGATTTGGTCGCCGGGTTTGACTTGGTAATCGGCATTTAGGCCGTCTCCCATCGCCCCACGAAAGCCACCGGTAAAGAGGTTGGCCCCAAAGGGGGGAAGCGCATCGGGGTTTTGCTGAGGCTGGTTCGCCACCGGGCCATAGGTGCCGCTACGCCAGTCGGCGCGGGGAGTGTCGTTCACCGGAGGCTCTACCCGCTGCTGGCTGGCCTGGTCTTCCGGGAGAATGGTATTGGGTAGGCTTATGCTCTGCGCCCAGCTAACGCTGCTAGCGGCAGTGCCCAACAGGGCCAGTGATAACACCGCTACCGGGCGCGTGAGAGAAAGCCGTTTCATTACGCGTTGCAAGCTCATTAATAGCGCCCTTGTGTGGTTCCTGGGGAATGCGTCGTTGGCGAGAGCGACATCGCGCCCTGCTGGCTTTCTGGCAGCAGCATGCGCTGATTTACCCAACCATTGGGGGTCGCACAGGTCAGCGCGGTACGGGCAGCACCGCTACCCTGCTCGATAACCCGCAGTTTGCGGCACTCGCGACCACTGGCGGCCAAATAGGGCGCATCGGCCACGATCTCGACGTTATCGCCCCAGGGGCTTTGTACTAGGTTGAGCACGGCTCCGGCTGGTGCTTGTGCGAGAAAGCCGTTGAGGTTTTCATCTTGCAGCGGCTTGGCGGTGTCGTTACCAAGCACGTACTGCACCTGCTGCTGGTTGCCGCTCGGGTAGGTAGCGCAGCCGCTAACAACGGCAACGCTCAAGGCGGCCAACAGCATGCGAGCTGGCCGCGCTATGAAAATGAGGGAGTTTGACATGATGATTTCCAATAAAAAGGCACGCTACCGCCCAGGGATTGTAACGGGCGCATTCCCTTGCCCTATGCTGTGCGGATGAAATGTAATTAACCTGCGCCATTAAAAAGCACCCTGCATTGTAAGGGATTAACCGCTGGGGCTCTACGTTGACAAGGCTTGTACATTCAATTAACTCTATTTAGCATGCCGTGCATTAGGCGGCGTACAATAAAAAAATCGGCTCGCGTCCAAAATCCATGAACGTGACGGGGAGCAGCACCCCAACCTCACGTCAGCGAGATGAATTTTCTAGTTTTTAAGATCGAGTAGACATCATGGATTGACCTGCCCCTCCTCAACGTCGTGGATTACGTTGAGGTAGGGACCAAAATGCAGAGCCACTATTGAGGGAGGCAGGTCATGAAACAGTCTAACGCAACTCAGCAA
>NZ_JAKGAY010000035.1:0-35003 GCF_021532545.1 Halomonas sp. Cn5-12 | reverse complement strand
GTTTGAGTACGTCGAACTGGACTACAACAAACAACGGCGGCACAGTGCTATTGGGATGATCAGCCCAGAGGCCTTTGAAGCCCGAATGATCGCTTAAACCAGTGTCCACTGTTGCTGGGTAAGATCACCATGGCGCGGCCCTGACACTGTGGACAGTGACGATCACGACAGCCAAAGTAGCGTGGCTGTACATGAGCGCAGTCAGAGCACTGTAAGACCATCCCACCCATCGCCTTCGTTCGGCAGGCCAGCAGATGGGTACACACCCGTTGGCGCTGGCGATCAAGACCGCTTGGGTCGAGAAAGCGGGTCAATGCCTGTTGCAAGGTAGCGGCCTTAGTCATGGCTCACCTCCAGGGCGGCCACCAGGTCAATATGACACTGATCTCCCCCTTGCTGGTTCGGTAGCCAGTGCAGGTAGCGCATCGTCGACTGGAGGTTACGGTGGCCCAGTAGTCGCTGGAGCTGATGGACGGGCAGGCCTTGCTCCAGAACATGGGTGGCATAGGCATGGCGCAGACTATGGATGCCACCCACCCGCTCGACCCCGGCCAGACGCTTGGCCTGGGTAAAGGCCTTCTGTGGCGCACTGGCGTGCAGGGCTTGATCGGGAAACAGAGCGCTCGGGAACAGCCATGTGACTGGCCGATAGGCGCGCCAGTAATCGCGCAAGCGATCAAGCAGGGTCACGGGTAGTAACACCATACGATCCTTGCCGCCCTTGCCCTGCGTCACACGGAGTTGGTAACGCTGGCTGTCGATGTCACTAACTCGCAGGTGGCAGACCTCGGTCACACGCAATCCGCAGCCATAGCACAGTTCGAGCATCATGCGATGCTTGGCGTTTTGGCAGGCGGCCAGGATCCGCCGAACCTCGTCGCGGGTCAGCAGTTCTGGAATCCGCTGCGGTTTTTTGGGGACGGTGAGCGGCACATCAAACGACGGCCACTGCAACACGTGCAAATACAGGAACCGCACGCCGTGCAGATAGACACGGCAACTGGCGGCAGACAAACCGCGCTCCTGAACCAGGTGATTGAAGAAGTGTTGCAGGTCGTCGGTACTCAACGTGTCTGGCGAACGGTGGAAATAACGTGCCAGATCAGTGACCACCATCAGGTAGGTATTGTGGGTACGTTGCGCAAAGCCACGCTGACGCATGGCCGCGATCATCTTCTGTCGCAGGGCAGTCATCGTCGTCACTCCTGTTGATTGACCCACGTGGGTCAATCAATAGTGTGGCCCGATGAGGCGAAAAACGTGATTCGTCAACAGCTACCGCGAAGCGGTTTAGTTCAACAGTGATTATACGCCCTGCCATGAAACCTCAATGAACGTGACATCACAATGACTGAGGTTTCATAGCCACCAAATTGAATCTACCTCATTGATTCTACAGCGTGCAAAGAGAATTTTGGCGATGTAGCCAAAATTCGCAGGCTTGCGCGTTTTGCTCGCCTCAATAATACTGTTTTTACATACAGCATTATTAAGGCATTCTCCCATGAAACTGATGGAACGCGTCAAGGCAACCATGAGGGTCAAGCGCTATAGCTTACGCACCGAAAAAACCTATTGTTACTGGATTCGATTTTACATTCGGTTCAACAACTTACGTCACCCTGCCACGCTAACAGGTCATGAAGTACGGCAATTTTTGGAGTATCTGGCAATCGAAAGGCACGTGGCAGCGGCTACACAGAATCAAGCACTCAATGCCATCGTCCTCCTTTATCGCCATGTGCTGGACCAGCCGCTTGGCGAGATTGGTCAATTTAGCCGAGCTAAGCGCCCTCAGCGCTTACCAGTGGTGCTTTCCCATCAGGAAGTAATGGAGGTATTTCAGCACTTGTCTGGCTCTATGCTTCTCATGGCCTCACTTATGTACGGCTCAGGTTTACGTGTCTCCGAAGCTTGTCGGCTTCGCGTCAAAGATATTGATTTCTCAAGGCAAATCATCACGGTGTATGCAGGCAAAGGCAACAAAGACCGCACCACGCTACTGCCGCCTTCTTGCGTCCAGCCATTACATACGCATATACAAATGGCAGAACAACAACTGAACGCTCGCCTTGAAGCCAACGCTACTCCTGTGTCACTGCCATATGCTCTGGACCGTAAATACCCGAACGCGGGTATTTCACTTGCATGGCAGTGGCTTTTCCCTTCCTCTAGGCCTTGCTTCGATGAGAGGGGGCGCGTCGTTCTACATCACATTCATGCCTCTGCCGTCCAAAAAGCCGTCAAATATGCCATGCGCTCATCTTCTTTAACACGCCCTGGCTCATGCCACTCTTTGCGGCACAGTTTCGCCACTCAGCTACTAAGCCAAGGTACTGACATTCGCACTGTTCAAGAGCTGCTGGGCCATAAAAGTATCGAGACCACCCAAATATATACCCATGTGCTAGGCAATGGGTTTGCGGGTGTCAGAAGTCCATTGGGTTAGTGAAGGGCAGTTATGCTTCCATGAACCCCGTGTGTTCGATCAAGCTAACGCCCCTTGCATCTCCCCCTCTCGCCTCCTACACTGCGCTGAATACTGCTTGACGGGGTGCCGGTGGAACCGGCTGAGATCGCTATACGGCTGGCTGCTGCAGCAAGTCGTCACGGCGGGGCCCGTTGAACCTGATCCGGCTAGTACCGGCGTAGGAATCAAGCGGTGGTTGGGGGTGCGCCGTGTTCACCTGATACCTTGCCCCAACTCACTCTCCCTTCGCCCGTGCGCCGGTTCGCTGTACCACCGGAGGCATCCAATATGGGCTACCGCTTTACCGATCTCACCACTGCTTGCCAGCAAGATTGGCGCGCCTACATCGAGCACGATTTCGTGCACCAGCTGGGCAACGCCACGCTGCCTGAGGCATCGTTTCGCCACTACCTGAAGCAGGATTATCTGTTCTTGATCCACTTCGCCCGCGCCTATGCGCTAGCCGCTTACAAAAGCCCCACCCTGGCAGATCTACGCCAAGCCCACGAAGGCATGAAAGCCATCGTGGACGTGGAGTTGGGCCTGCACGTGGGCTTTTGTCAGGAGTGGGGGATTTCCGAGCAGGAGCTTGCCGAACTCCCCGAAGCCCGCGCTACGCTGGCCTACACCCGCTATGTGCTGGATACCGGCAACCGCGGCGACCTGCTCGATTTGCACGTGGCGCTGGCCCCGTGCCTGGTGGGCTACGGCGAAATCGCCAACTGGCTGAACGCGCAGCCTTCCACGCTGCGCGGCGCGCAAAACCCGTTTGATGCCTGGATCGCCATGTACGAAGGCGAGGAGTTCCAGGCCGCCATGCAGGCGGAGCTTGCGTGGCTCGATGCCCGCTTGGCGGATGTCCCCCCCGCCCGCTTTGCTGAGCTAAGCAAAACCTTCCGCGATGCCACCCGTCTGGAAATCGACTTCTGGCAGATGGGTTTAGACCTTTCTGAATAATCTCCTACAACATAGAGCAACCGTCATGACCAAGACCGTCAAAAGCAACACCGCACACTTTTTAGCCGAAACCGCCCAGGTCGATGCCGCCGCCGTGGCGCCGCTGCCCGGCTCGCGCAAGGTGTACGTGGAAGGCTCACGGCCGGATATTCGCGTGCCGTTTCGGGAAATCACTCTCTCGCCCACCAAAACCAGCGGCGTGGATGAGCAGAACCCGCCACTGCTGGTGTACGACACCTCCGGCCCCTACACCGACCCCAGCGCCAACATCGATTTGCGCCAGGGCCTACCGGAGCTACGCCGGGCCTGGATCGAAGAGCGCAACGACACTGAGTTTCTGGATGGCCCCACCAGCCAGTACGGCCAGCGCCGCGCCAACGACCCCACCCTTGCCCAGCTGCGCTTTGATTTAAGCCGCACACCCCGCCGGGCGAAAGCGGGCAAGAACGTGACCCAGCTGCACTACGCCCGCCAGGGTATCATCACGCCGGAAATGGAGTTCATCGCTCTGCGGGAAAACCAGCGCCGCCAGGCGTTGGGAACGGCAGAAGTGGAGCGCATTCTGGGCCATCAGCATGCGGGCCAGAGCTTCGGCGCCAGCATTCCGGAGGAGATCACGCCGGAGTTCGTGCGCGATGAGGTGGCCCGTGGGCGGGCGATTATTCCCAACAACATCAACCACCCGGAAAGCGAGCCGATGATCATCGGTCGTAACTTCCTGGTGAAAATCAACGGCAACCTGGGCAACTCGGCGGTCACCTCTTCCATCGAGGAAGAAGTGGACAAGATGACTTGGGGCATCCGCTGGGGCGCGGACACCATCATGGATCTCTCCACCGGCCAGAACATCCATGAAACCCGCGAGTGGATCATCCGCAACTCGCCGGTGCCGATTGGTACGGTGCCCATCTATCAGGCGCTGGAGAAGGTCAACGGCATTGCCGAAAACCTCACCTGGGAGATCTTCCGCGATACGCTGATCGAGCAGGCGGAACAGGGGGTGGATTATTTCACCATTCACGCCGGGGTGCTGCTGCGCTACGTGCCGCTCACCGCCAACCGCGTCACCGGCATTGTCAGCCGTGGCGGCTCCATCATGGCAAAGTGGTGCTTGTATCACCATCAAGAGAGCTTCCTGTATACCCACTTCGAGGAGATCTGCGAGATCTGCAAGCAGTACGATGTGGCGTTCTCGCTGGGCGACGGCCTGCGCCCTGGCTCTATTGCTGATGCAAACGATGAAGCACAAATGGCAGAGCTAAAAACCCTGGGCGAACTGACCCACATTGCCTGGAAGCACGATGTGCAGGTGATGATCGAAGGCCCCGGCCATGTGCCCATGCACCTTGTTAAAGAGAACATGGATAAGCAGCTGGAGTACTGCGACGAAGCGCCCTTCTATACGCTTGGGCCGCTGGTGACGGATATCGCCCCCGGCTACGACCACATTACCTCTGGCATTGGGGCGGCGATGATTGGCTGGTTTGGCTGCGCCATGCTCTGCTACGTGACGCCGAAAGAGCACTTGGGCCTGCCCAATAAAGATGACGTTAAAACCGGCATTATTACCTACAAAATTGCTGCCCACGCGGCGGATCTCGCCAAGGGCCACCCAGCAGCACAGCGTCGCGATAATGCACTCTCCAAGGCGCGTTTCGAGTTCCGCTGGGAAGACCAGTTCAACCTGGGGCTAGACCCGGACACCGCCCGTGAATACCACGACGAAACCCTACCCAAAGACTCCGCCAAGGTAGCCCACTTCTGCTCCATGTGCGGGCCGAAGTTCTGCTCCATGAAGATCAGCCAGGAAGTACGTGACTACGCCAATGAGCACGGCCTCAACGGCGATCAGGAAGCGGTAATGAAGGGTATGGAGGAGCAGGCGGAGAAGTTTCGCCAGAAAGGCAGCGGGCTGTATCAGGAAGTTTAAACTTCACCTCACGCTATCAAAACAGCACCCCGTCGAGAAGACGGGGTGCTGGGGTAACGGGATTAGGCTATTGGTCACATACTCCATACGTCCTGGGTCGGGAGTAGCCACAAGATACCTAAACAGAGTATCGCGGTGACCTGAAACACCGCTGTCAATTGCCAAATCTCGGCACCAAGCCCGGCAAGGGTGGGCGATATCAGTTGACCTGCAGAAATAAGAAAGAAGGTTAGACCAAAGCCAGTGGACGGAGCTTCTGGAAAGCAACTGACACTCCAAATACCGTATAACGCCGTAATAAGAATAAACGTAGCGCCAAACAAAACCGCCGATAGCGTTAGCATCAGTATCCCGTCACTCGCAATGGTGAGTAAAGCTATCGAGGCAGCTATGGCCAGCGTCGCCCACTTCAATGCCTTGGTCAGTCCAAAGTGAGTCACCAGTTCTCCGGCCAAGCCGCCCGCCACGCCGGCAATGCCCACGACAATCCAGAATATCACCCTACCTGTATCAGAAAGGCTTTTTTCTCCCGCGATCAACTCAACAGAGAACGTCCAATAGATTGAGGTTACCAGCCCGAATAGAAGCGCACCCAGCAGTAGGCGACGCACCGAACTATCTTTCAACTTGCGTCTCACAAGGGTAAACATAGGCTCCTGGGAGGCGCCCGGTTTCACTCTGTTTGAGAGCTCATGATTAGGCGCATTGCCCGGCATTATAAAAAAATTCCACAGCGTGGCGATCAGCGCGATAAATGCAAAGCACAACCAAGCCAGTTGCCATTGAGGGCCCGCAATAAGGGCCAATGGGCCAGAAACCATCACCCCAAAACTGGTGCCGGAATTTATAATGGCGTAATAGCGGCTTTGCTTTTCAGCGAGACAGAGTTGCTTGATAGCATCAGAAAGCGGTGGATACGCCAGGCCTGGACTACAACCGGCAAGCGTCACCCCCAATGCTAACCATACCGGGTTACCCGCCAGCGCGACCAACAGCATGCCCAGCGTTGCGGTCATGCCACCCAATATAATCGGCATACGCGGATTAAAATGGCGAACCAGCAGCGGACTCACCAACGTGGCCAGCAGATACCCCAGATAGGAGGCACTGCCAATCGCACCGACGGCCGTTTGGCTTAAATTGAAATCATCCCTGATAGCGGGCACGAACAAGCCATAGGTATAGCGCGACAACCCGTAGGTAGATGCCACAATTAACAAGCCCGCGCCGACAATATTGAAGGCAGAGTTACGCACTAGTAAGCTGGAGAGAACCATATTTCAGGCCTTTCAATTCCGCAGTGTTAATTGATAAGCGACAGTTTGATCGCCGCTAAAAAACTCCTTAACTATTTGAAAATCATTTTCTTTTTGGCGTGCAGCGCGAAACTGATCCTTAGTATATTTAAGGCAACAGTTTGTAAGCAGGTAACGATGATGATCAAATAGCTTATACGGTATGACTGTGGCTGCAGTCATTACTGGACCTAGCTCAGTCTCAATTGGTGTCAGGAAAATCCTATGTTGACCTGCTGGCTTAAGCTGAGCCCGTTCGCAGATTTTTTGGGAAAATTGTTTCATTGGTTGTAAGCTATAAAAATCAATTATTGGTTTCCAGCCAGCCAAACTAGAAAGCTGCATCTCGGAAAGCAGCAAATCACCTTTGCTAGTTAACTTTTTAAGTATCCTCAACATTTTCCTGGGCAGTTCATTTCCTTCTTGAAATCCCATCATAGTAACTACTGTAATACCGTCATGAAAGCCGAAACTGGAAGACTGCAATTCGTTGTAATCGTTAATTTTATAACTAAACCGTTGTTTACCGACAACCGGTTCCAACGCCAAACGCATGGCTTTCTCTGACTCTGGATTAATATCCAAACCAATATAGCTTGTTAAATCCACACCATTTCCAATTAATCTTTTTATTATAAGCTCTGTTTTATAGGGCTCAGGACCAATTTCAATGTAGCGCACCGAAGCGCCATTGACTTTATGAGAAATGTAATCAGCTGTACTTATTAAGCTATCATGAAGGGAAGCATTTCCGGAACGATCAGCACATATCCCGTTGCCACTTACAGCCATTTTATTGAGTGCTGCCATATACCCAAAGACATCTTCTAGAGATGAGCTACCTGCATCTCTGTCATTCTCTGATATTGAGTATTTGCTAGCATTACTAACAGTATCAATCTGATCAGCAGATAAGGGAGTAAAACAACCCAGAGAATCTCGAACAATAACCTCCAGGTTATCTTCATATTCTGTACCATTCATAGGACTGCTCCACTACGATAATGAGAAAGAGTTTTCATAGACGTCTTCATTGCAGAGTCAATCGGCCAATCCTGCATAAAGTTTTGCGCTTGAATAATGGCACCGTCAAAAAGTGAGTAAATAGTATTCACCAACTCGTCAAATACCTCGGGCTCCATCATGGGCCGATATTCATTCAGCACATTATTGGCGACAACTTGTCTTACACGCTCTTTGTGATCACGCACGAGAGCCCTAACCGGACTCTTTTCATCGCTGAATTCCCCAGCCATATTAATAAAGCCACAACCACGGTAGCCTTCTTCGCGAATCTGGTCGTACCACATGGTGTACATAGCGGAAACCCGCTTCTCAGTTAGTTGATGCTGAGAAATTCGCTCAGTTAGCTGTTCAATCCAGCGTTCTTCGCGCTGCCTAAGCCAAGCCATGGCAAGGGCCTCTTTGCTAGGGAAATGCGTATAAAAACTGGCCTTAGCAACCCCCGACTCGCTGATAATCTGATTAATTCCCGTAGAACAGTAACCTTGGCGAAAAAACAAACGACTGGCAGCCTCAATAATGCGTTCGCTAGGCCGTGAGAGTGAAGATGGATTATGCGTCACTATTAAACACCTCCGTACAGACAGGTCTGTCTAAAACCTAGATGCCAATATCCTGAGAGTCAAGACCTAAACGAAAATCAGGAAACGTTGATGGGAAGCATGGGCGATGGATGAACTGGCAGAGACATTTCGCTAGGTAAGGAAGGTAGCAAAAACTGTGCCCATTCGTACTATAAAAGCGAAACTAGTCAATGTTTTTGGAATAATGGTGTTTGTACCATCACCAGGAGAGCTTCCTTTACACCCACTTCGAGGAGATCTGCGAGATCTGCAAGCAGTACGACGTGGCGTTCTCCCTCGGCGATGGCCTGCGCCCCGGCTCAGTGGCGGATGCCAACGACGAAGCGCAGATGGCAGAACTCAAGACCCTCGGCGAGCTGACCCATATCGCCTGGAAGCACGATGTGCAGGTGATGATCGAAGGCCCTGGCCATGTGCCCATGCACCTGGTGAAAGAGAACATGGATAAGCAGCTGGAGTACTGCGACGAAGCGCCCTTCTACACCTTGGGACCGCTGGTAACCGATATCGCCCCCGGCTACGACCATATTACCTCGGGCATTGGTGCCGCGATGATCGGCTGGTTTGGCTGCGCGATGCTCTGCTACGTCACGCCCAAAGAGCACCTGGGCCTGCCCAATAAAGATGACGTTAAAACCGGCATTATTACCTACAAAATTGCTGCCCACGCGGCGGATCTCGCCAAGGGCCACCCAGCAGCACAGCGTCGCGATAATGCACTCTCCAAGGCGCGTTTCGAGTTCCGCTGGGAAGACCAGTTCAACCTGGGGCTAGACCCGGACACCGCCCGTGAATACCACGACGAAACCCTACCCAAAGACTCCGCCAAGGTAGCCCACTTCTGCTCCATGTGCGGGCCGAAGTTCTGCTCCATGAAGATCAGCCAGGAAGTACGTGACACCTACCGCGACCGCACCCCGGAAAACGCCAGCGAAAGCGATGCCGAAGCAGTGAAGCGCGGTATGCAGGAGCAGGCGGAGAAGTTCCGCCGGGAAGGCAGCGCGCTGTACCAGGAGGTGTAGCCCTGTGACACCCCAACCGGAGCCATCATGGGCTCCGGTTGTTCCTTTTGCGCAACAAGCATCACTTTTTCTTCTTGTTCTTCTTGGCCCCTTCCTTGGCATCGCCTTTGCCTTTGACTTCGGCTTTGCTGCTGCCGGTGGCCTTACCGGCGGCTTCTTTGGCTTTCCCGGCGGCTCTTTTCAGCGTAGTGCCTCGTTAAAAAATTACCTCAACTACTTTTCGAGCAGGCGAGTAGGTTCCCAGCGGTTGAGCAGATAGTGCAGACAAATCATCACCGATAGCGTGCCGATCAGCGCTATGCTCATGGACGAAAAGCGATACAGCGCGCTGTAGACCAAGTCCTGCTGTGGCCCCAAGGACTGGCCGAACAGAATGCCCATGGTGGTGAGCCCGCCAAACCCGATGCCGGAACCGCCGCCTTCCAAGATGTGCTCCCGCGCAAACAGCATCAAACCCAGCCAATAAAGCAGAATCACCAGCACAAAGTGGTGGCTTTGGGTGTAGAGCGCCAGCTGCATCACCAGCGCGAGGTTACAGCCCAAGAGCGTGCCCACCGCGCGCTTGGCCGCCGACACCTGCGCGCCAAAGTAGCCCAGCGTAAACAGAATCAAGATGGTGGCCATTTGCGCCGAGAGCGACCCGCGCAGATCGAGCACCTGAAACACTACGAACGAAAGCGTGGCGGTGATGCCGCCAATCAGGGTTTCATGGCGGATTTGCGCCGTCGATTTGCTGCCTCTGGGTGGCGGTTGGCGGGGTTCCCTATCGGGGAACAGGGTGTACATCAGCATGGCGATGAACACCGCCAGCACACTGGCCATGAGGTTGCTGGCCAACAGGTCGCTCAAATCCACACTGGGGTAGCTGGCAAAGTGCAGCAGTATGCTGAGCGTCAATACTCCGTTGGCACCAAACAGAAACAGCGGGCCTTTGGCCATTAAGTTGAAACGCAGCAAAAACAGCCCCAGCACTACCAGCGTCATCACCACGGGCATGTGTTTTAACAGCCCGACCACCAGGCTCACCTCCAGCACGTTGAGGCTCACGTTGGAGAGAAACTGGCGAATGATCGAGCCATTCAGCACCGGCACCAACCCCAGCAAGAACATCGGGAATACGGTAAAGAAGACGCCGTAATTCCAGCCCATCAATTGGCTGATGATGAACCCCAAGGTGCCGCCGCCCGCGACCCGCAGGCACTGGCGCAGTCCGTTTTGGCTAAGTCCGTTCTGGCTAAACCCATTCTGACTGAGCGCCGAGGAAGCGGGCACTGAGCGCGTAGCGGATGTTCCCGTACGCGCACTTGATTGAGTAGGCGATTTAGTAGACATAATGAAGCCAGCTCACGAGCCGAGCCTGCAGCCAGGCAAACGGCTTGGCCAGCGCGTGCTCGCCGGGCACTAGCTGCACCGTGGCCCGCGCGCCGCTGGGCGGAAGCTCGTCCAAAGGCTCGTCCAGCGTGATGTGAATACGCACCCGCTGGGCATCGCGCACCCAGCGGTCGGAGGTCGGAATGTCCACCAGCTGCCCGTCGGCCACTTGCTGCCCTTCCCGCACACCGGCATCGAACGCGCTCACGTGGCCTGCCAACAGTCGTCCCGGCAGCGCATCGAACACCACCGTTGCTTCGTCGCCTTCCTTCACGTGGCGCAAGCTTTTCTCGCGAAAATCGGCCACGACGTCGACACGGCTGGCCACCAGCGCCACGGCGGGCTGGCCGGCCTGTACGTAATCCCCCGGCTGTAGCTGCAGGTTGGTGACTTCGCCCGCCTCCCGCGCTCTTACCGTGGCACGGGCCACGTTTAACTCGGCTTGGGCGAGCGCATTGTCGGCCTGGCGCAGCCGCAGGTTGGCGTCGCCCTCTTCACCTAGCTGCACTTCTAGGCTATCGATTTGCGCGCGGGCAAACGCCACGGCAGCTTGGGCCGTATGCTCGGCGGCCACTTGCTGCTCGTACTGCTGGCGGGAGATGCCCTGCCGCCCTAACAACGCCTCAGCGCGGTGGCGCTCACCGCTGCGCTCTTCGAACGTGGCTTGAGCTGATGCCAGCGAGGCTCGCGCCGCCGCCAATTCGGCGGTTAGCCGAGCGTTCTCCTGCTCGGCCTGCTCGCGATTCAGCGCAGCCTGCTGGCGTGCCAGCTCGAACGGCGTCGTATCTAGCTGAAACAGCACATCGCCCGCGTTCACCCGCTGATGGTCCCGCACCACCACGTCTTTCACCGGCGCGCTGAGCTCCGGCGCAATACGCGTCACGGGCCGCATCGCGCGCGCTTCCGGAGTCATGGGCATAAAGCTATCGGCGAGTAAGAAATAGACGAACAGCACTACAAACGCCGCCAGGGCTATTTTCACCCAGCGGGTAAATCGTTGATCAGGGGTCATGGGTATTACTCGTTCACTGGCCCCCAAGCGGTCACGTGCACTCGGGGTAGCGTTAGATGGAATACCTTAGTCTAACAAATTTATTAGCACGCTAACAATAATCGTAAAAAAACCCCGCTGCCGAGTCTGTGCTCGGTCAGCGGGGTCCTATTCCCTTGATGAATAAGCGCTAAACGCTTGCCGTGTTAGAAGCGGTAGCGAAGGCCTACGCTCGCCGCATCGAAATCGTAGGCGGACTCGTCCAGGTAGCGCATGTAGTCGGCACCAATCGAGACGTTGTTAGCAATATCCATCTCGGCACCCGCGCCGTAAGAGAGACCACTTTCGCGATTATCGCTGATCTCGACCTCGGAGAAACCCGCTAAACCGTAAAGACGGAAGTTGGGCGCTACCGGGAGGATGCCTTTAGCATACGCACCCGCCAGATGGTCTAGATCGGCGCCGCGATCCGAACCGCCGGTGCCTAGGTGGCCCTCGAGGGCGAAATAATCGTTGAATTGGGCACCACCGCGCAGGCGTAGGCCGACATCGTCACGGGAGTCGCCACGGTCAGGGTTGAGGCTCCAAAACATGGCATCGCCACCCACGTATCCTTGTGGGTATTGGAAAGATTCTTGGGCTTGGGCGGATGCCGCAAACGCACCTGCACCTAACAGAAGCGCTGCGGAGGTCAGTGATAAGACGGTCATCTTCATGGGGTAAACCTCAGTTAAAAAACAGTGTTTCCTTACGCTTTTGCAGTATTGCCCAAGCCCATGAATAACGCAATTGACCCTCTCATGCTTGCATCGAGTTTCCTTTTTTCTTGCACTGTTGATGACGTTTTCTAGCGCCCTTTGGAAAGGCTCAGCACGACAATACCTCCGACCACCACCGCGCCTCCCACTAGCTGGCTAGGGCTGAGCATTTGCCCAAGCACCAGATAGGCAATTAGCAGCGACGCCACCGGCTCGAAATTCATCACTGGTGCGTTGCGGGCCATATCCAGCCGGGGTACGAAAATAAACAGAATCGAGAACCCGCTACCGTACAGCAACGCCAGCAGCGTTAGACCTACCCAGCCGGTGCTGTTGTCCGGCAGGCTCATACCGCCCGGCACCGCCCCTAAAAACCCACCAATAATCATGGCGATAAACACGGTTTGCATAGTCAGCAGGCTGCGCAGCGTGCTGCCTACCCCGGCCAAGCGATGCTCGGTCACCCACAGCGCACAGGCAAACGCGAACGCGGCAAACAGACCAAAGCCAATGCCTGCCAGCCACTCCGGCCCCATGGCATCGGCGTTGGCCACCCAGCTAGGAATATCCAGCACCACCAACAGGCCAATCAGAATGGTGCCCATAATCAAGCAACTGCGCAGCGATGGCCGAGGGCCGCCCAGCGCCCAACTAATCAGCGCCAGTTGAATAGGAAAGGTATTCACTAGCAGCAGCGCAATCACCACCGGCAAGCGCGCCACGGCGGAATATAAGCTGACACTTTGCAGCGTAATAAGAAGCCCCACCGCGAGCTGCCAGCGCCACGCTCCCGGAGGCAGCCAAAGGCGTTTTTTCTGAAGAATCACCAAGGAAAGCAGAATCAAGCAAGCCACGCCTGAGCGCATCAACACCGCTAAGAGCAATCCTGTGCCATTATCAAACGCCAGCCGAGCTGAGACGTGGTTAGCAGCGAACATCGTCGCCACCGTCATCATCAGCAGAATAGCGAGATGTCGGGGTAGCAGTGTGGGGCTTGAAATTGAGGACATAGGAACAAAACGGCTCACGATTGGTTATATAAGGAACAGGATGCCGACATTTTACATAGAAGGCTAACTAAATTCTTCGCTGATTTTCCGCGTCGCAGCATGTTAAACTAAAGTCTATTCCCTTAACTTCCTCATTACGTTACAAAGGTGGTTATGAACGCACCGGTGCTGGTCATTAACTGTGGCTCTTCTTCTATTAAATACGCTTTGATCGATGCGGACCCGCAGGCACCACGCTTGGCCGGGCTAGCGGAGCGCTTAGGCAGCAGCGACGCCCGCTTGAAAGGTAAAGACAGCGCCGGTGAAAGCTTTACCCAACCGCTGCCGAATGCTGACCACGCCGACGCCTTGAACGCCATTCTTCAGCGTTTGGAAGGTCGCGTACCGGGGGCCGTGGGCCACCGCATCGTTCATGGTGGCGAGCACTTCACCCAAGCAGCGCTGATCGATGACAGTGTGATCGAGGCCATCGAGACCACCGCTGCCTTAGCACCGCTGCATAACCCCACCAACCTAGCGGGCATTGCCGCGACTCGTAAGGTGTTTCCGGACCTGCCTCAGGTGGCCGTGTTCGATACGGCGTTCCACCAGACGCTGCCGCCCCGCGCCTATCGCTATGCACTGCCGGAAGCGCTGTATACCGAGCACGGCATTCGCCGCTACGGTTTCCACGGTACCAGCCACGCCTTTGTTAGCCAGCGCGCTGGCGAGCTGAGCAGCCGTGGCGCAGGCGGCTGGCTGACCGCCCACCTGGGCAACGGCTGCTCCACCAGCGCCGTGTGGAACAACCAGAGCCTGGATACCAGCATGGGCCTTACCCCGCTGGAAGGCCTGGTGATGGGCACCCGCAGCGGTGACGTGGACCCCGGCCTGCATGCCCACCTGCATCGCCAACTGGGCTGGTCGGTGGAAGAGATCGATAACGTCCTGAACAAGCAAAGCGGCCTGCTGGGCCTTTCCGGCCTGACCAACGACATGCGTGAAGTGGAAGACCAGGCCGTGGCTGGCCACCCCGGTGCCAAGCTGGCGCTGGACGTATTCTGCTACCGTATCGCCAAGTCGCTGGCGGCGCTGTCCTGTGCATTACCTAAGTTAGACGGCGTGATCTTCACTGGCGGTATTGGCGAAAACTCGCCTATCGTACGTCGTGAAGTGCTGGCCCTGCTGCCCCACTTTGGTTTCAGCTTAGATGAAGCGGCCAATGAAGCCACCATCCGTGGCAAAGAGGGCAAGCTGGATAGCGCTGGTCATCAAGGCCCGGAAGTGTGGGTGATCCCCACCGATGAAGAGGGCCGCATTGCCATGGAAACCCGCCACTGCGTGGAGACCGCTGAATGAATAGCTCCCCCAAACAACCGCAAGCCATTCTATTGGTACCCACCAGCGTCGGTGCTGGCCTAACATCCGCTTGCCTTGGTTTGATTCAAGCGCTCGACACCATCGGCTTGAAAGCCGGTTTTTTAAAGCCGTTTATGCAGAACGAGCTTAACGGCCCCGGCCTTGATCGTTCCACTGCGCTGGTATCACGCACGTTAAGCCAGCGTCCGCCCTCGCCCATTTCCCAGGCGCGCCTGGAGCGTCTCCTGCGCGACGACCAAACCGATGAGCTGATGGAAAACGTTATCGAGCTCTACGAACAGGTAGTGCAGCAAGCCTACCGAGATGGCAGCGCGCTGGACCTGGTCGTGGTGGAAGGCGTGGTACCGACCCAGCACACCACCTACGCCACTCAAACCAATGTGCAGCTCGCTCATGCGCTGAACGCGCGGATCATTCTGGTGGGCTCAGGGGATCTCAACGAGCCCCAGGCGCTGGCGGAAGAGCTGGATATGCACGCTCGAAGCTTTGGCGGCGTCAGCTCCAGCCGCACCTTGGGCGGCATTCTGATGCGCATGAAAAACCTGCCCTACGGTCAGGAGGATGATCTTTCCGCTGCACCGGGCACCATCAAGCCGCAGTTGGAAGAGCCGGTACTCAACGAACTGCGACGCTACTCCCCGGCGCTAGCCACCGACCGCTTCCACCTGATTGGCGTGGTACCCTACAGCAAGACCCTGAGCGCTCCGCGCACGCTAGACGTAGCCCGGGCGCTGAATGCCAAGATGCTCAACGAAGGTGAAGCCGCCAGCCGCCGCGTCCTCTCTACCAGCCTGTGTGCCAGAAGTGCGGCCAATGCGCTGCATATCTTCACGCCGGGTAGTCTGGTGGTCGCCTCCGGGGACCGTGATGACGTGGTGCTGGCCTCGGCGCTGGCCACCATGAACGGCACCCAGCTGGCGGGCGTTTTACTCACCAACGGTTTCTTGCCCAACGAGGGCATGATTGAGATGTGCCGCCCGGCGCTGAAAACCGGCTTGCCGGTGCTGGCGGTAGAAACCGACAGCCTGACCACGGCGCAAAACCTGAGCCAGCTCAGCACTGAAATCCCCATGGATGACTTCGAGCGCGCCGAGCAGGTGGCCCGCTTCGTGGCGGCACACATGGACCTGGAGTGGCTGAAAGCCAAGCTGAGCCGTGGCTACACCCGCCGCCTCTCGCCGTCGGCGTTCCGCCACCAGTTGGTGAAGCTTGCTCAGCAAGCCAAAAAGCGCATCGTGCTGCCGGAAGGCGACGAGCCGCGCACCATCGAGGCGGCAATCATCTGCCAGCGCCGTGGCATTGCCGACTGCGTCCTGCTGGGCAAACGGGAAGACATCGAAAGCGTGGCCCATCACCGTGGCCTGACGCTGCCGGATACGCTGACCATCATCGACCCGGAAAGCACCCGCGCCCGCTACATCGACCCCATGGTGGAGCGTCGTCGCGGCAAACTGAACGAGCTAACCGCTGAAGCACAGCTTCAGGATAACGTGGTGCTGGGTACCATGATGCTACAGCTTGATGAAGTAGATGGCCTGGTGTCCGGCGCGGTGCACACCACCGCCAACACCGTTCGCCCAGCGTTTCAACTGATCAAAACGGCTCCTGAGTACAATCAGGTGTCGTCGATCTTCTTTATGCTGCTGCCGGAACAGGTAGTTGTGTACGGCGACTGCGCGGTGAACCCAGACCCGGACGCCGAAACCCTGGCAGAAATCGCCCTGCAGAGCGCGCGCTCTGCCGAGGCCTTTGGTATCGAGCCCCGGGTGGCGATGATCAGCTACTCCACCGGCGACTCCGGCACCGGCGCCGACGTGGATAAAGTCCGCGAAGCGACCCGCATCGCCCAGGAGCGCGCACCGCACCTGGCCATCGACGGCCCGCTGCAGTACGACGCCGCCGCCATCGAGAGCGTGGGCAAGCAAAAAGCCCCCGACTCCCCCGTGGCGGGCAAGGCCACCGTGTTCGTGTTCCCCGACCTCAATACCGGTAACACCACCTACAAAGCGGTGCAGCGTAGCGCCCGGGTAGTCAGCGTGGGCCCGATGCTGCAAGGTTTGAACAAGCCGGTGAACGACCTGTCCCGCGGCGCTCTGGTGGATGACATCGTCTACACCATCGCCCTCACCGCGATTCAGGCCAGCCAGCGGAAAGGCTAAGTACTCCCCGAGCCCTGTATACGTATCCGCTGAAAGCCGCGCTAAAAAGAACGCCCCGAACAGTTCACTGTTCGGGGCGTTTCAAGTTTTGCGTCAGGTTCAATCGTTGTTAGGCATTACACCCACATCGGCACCATGGCTTCCAGCACCATCACCAAACTCATCGCGGTGATCGTCAGAATGGAGACCCCAAACACTTTCCTGGCCCAGCGAACATCGTCATCTAACCGATAGCCGCGTAGTGCCAGGTAGAGCCAGTAGCCGCCCATGACCAGCGCCACACACAGATACCCCATCCCCGCCTGACTGGCCAATACCAGCGCCAGCGAGGCGGGAATAAACGCCACGATGTAACCCAGGATGTGATGCTTGGCCATTTTGATCCCGTGTACCACCGGCAGTACCGGGATTGATGCCCGCTGATAATCCGCATAGCGGAAAATCGCAATGGCATAGGAGTGCGGCATTTGCCACAGGCAGAAAATCACCAGCAGCATGAACGCGCCGCTGTCGAACTGCCCCGTGACCGCGCAGTAGCCCACTACCGGCGGCATGGCACCGGAGAGGCTGCCTACCAGCGTGCCGTACTCAGAATGGCGCTTCATATAGAGGCTATACACCCCCACATACACGCCCCAACCGATTACCGCCAGCGCCACCGTCAACCCGTTGGTGCCCAGCGCCAAGCAGACAACACCGGCCACCCCCAACAGCGCTGAAATACCCAGCGCCTGGGTGATCGAGATACGCCCCTTGGCCAGCGGGCGATGGCGCGTACGCGCCATCAGTGCATCAATATCCCGGTCGATGACGTTGTTGCAGGCACAGCCCGAGGCAATGACCAGCGCAATGCCCAGCATCACCGAGGCAAACGTGACGACATCGAAGGTGCCGTGGGCGGCCAGAAAATAGCCCCCCAGCGTGGCGATCAAGTTACCGCCAATGATGCCCGGCTTGGTGAGCGCCAGCAGGTCTCGCCAGCGGCTCGGTGCCACGTTCAGCCGACCATCATGTTGAGATGCAGATGCTGCATGATCCATAAAGAGCCCCCTACCACCAGGACGAGTATCGTCAGTGTGAAAACGAAGGACATCAGATTCCACCCCTCGTCGGCTTTGGTATTCATATGCATAAACATGACCAGCTGGACCAGAATCTGCAGCACGGCTGTTACAGCGATGACCACCACCGTCGCGGCGGTGCTTAGCGCACCGCTCATAACGACCGCGAACGGAATCACGGTTAGCACTAAAGATAGCAGAAGCCCCGTCACATACGATTTAACGCTGCCGTGAGAAGACGTTGAAGATGATGAATGGCTCATGTCAAAGCACCCCCATCAGGTAGACGAACGAGAAGACGCAGATCCACACGATATCCAGGAAGTGCCAGAACAGGCTCAGGCACAGAATCCGCGGACGTGTCATCGGGGTGATGCCCATGGTCGAAAGCTGCACCAGCATCACTAGAATCCACACCAAACCAACGGTCACGTGGAGGCCGTGGGTGCCGACCAAGGTAAAGAAGGACGAGAGAAACGCGCTCTGATCAGGGCCGTAGCCCTGATGAATCAAGTGCTGAAACTCGTACACTTCCATACCGACGAACGCGGCACCGAGCAAGAAGGTGATCGCCAGCCACGCTTTTACTTGGCCGACGCGCTCGGCATTCATCGCCAGTACGCCCATGCCAAAGGTGAAACTACTGAACAGCAGCAGAAAGGTTTCCACCAGCACAAAGGGCAGCTCGAAAATATCTGCCGCCGTTGGCCCGGCGGCCGTGCCTTTCATCAGCACGGCGTAGGTAGCGAACAGTGACCCGAAGATCACCAGGTCACTCATCAAGTAGACCCAGAAGCCAAATACTTTCGTGCCGGTCGCGTCGTGGTGCTCATGGGGCTCGGACGCGGCGCCATGATGTAGGGTATCGGTGGCCATTACGCGCGTGCCTCCACATAGTTGGTCTGTTCACGGTCAGACGCTGCGCTGCTCGGCGCAGACGTTTTGCGCTTTTCGTGCGCGCGCTCGATGCGCGCCACTTCGGCAGCGGGCACGTAGTAGTCGATATCTTCGTTGAATACACGGGCGATGAAACTGACGACAACACCTAATGCACCCACGGCTGCCAGCCACCAGATATGCCACACCAGCGCAAAGCCTAGAATCAGCGCGAAGAAGCTAATCACCGGACCCGCCACGGTATTGCGCGGCATGTGAATATCGGTGTAGGGCGCTTCGTCCAACTGCTCGTTGCTACGCTGCTTTTGCGACCAGAAGCTGTCGATGTCGCCGACTTCCGGCAGGCGCGCGAAGTTGTAGAACGGTGCAGGCGACGAGGTGGACCACTCCAGCGTGCGGCCATCCCAGGGGTCGCCGGTCAGATCTGCATTCAGCTTGCGGTCGCGGATACTGACCCAGAACTGAATGATGGTGCAGGCAATCCCCATCATGATGATCACGGCACCTACCCAGGCCAGAATCATCCAGGGTTGCCACTCAGGATTGGCGTAGGACTGCATACGGCGCACGGCACCGAAGAAGCTCAGCACGTAGAGCGGCATGAACGCGACGTAAAAGCCGATGAACCAGCACCAGAACGAGCGCTTGCCCCACTTCTCGCTCAGCGTGAAGCCGAACGCTTTCGGGAACCAGTAGGTCAGGCCCGCCATCATGCCGAACACCACGCCGCCAATGATCACGTTGTGGAAGTGGGCAATCACGAACAGGCTGTTGTGCAGGACGAAGTTGGCTGCTGGCAGCGCCAGCATCACGCCGGTCATACCGCCTAGGGTAAAGGTGATGATGAAGCCCAGGGTCCATAGCACTGGCGAGGTTAGCTCCAGGCTGCCGCGGAAGATGGTAAACAGCCAGTTGAACACCTTCACCCCGGTGGGGATGGCAATGATCATCGTCATGATGCCGAAGAAGGCATTGACGTTGGCACCGGCCCCCATGGTGAAGAAGTGGTGCAACCAGACGATGAACGACAGCAACGTAATCGCCACCGTGGCCCAGACCATGGTTTTGTAACCAAACAGGCGCTTGCGGGCGAAGGTGGCGATGACTTCAGAGAACACGCCAAAGGCCGGCAGAATCAGAATGTACACTTCCGGGTGACCCCAGGCCCAAATGAGGTTGACGTACATCATCATGTTGCCGCCAAAGTCATTGGTGAAGAAGTGCATACCGAAGTAGCGGTCAAGCGTTAGCAGCGCGATGGTCGCAGTCAGAATCGGGAACGAGGCAATAATCAGGACGTTGGCGCACAGCGACGTCCAGGTAAAAATCGGCATGCGAAACAGGGTCATGCCTTTGGTGCGCATTTTCAGAATGGTAACGAAGAAATTAATGCCGGTGAGCGTGGTGCCTATCCCGGATATTTGCAGTGCCCATATCCAGTAATCGACCCCCACCCCAGGGCTAAACTCTATCCCCGATAAAGGCGCATAAGCGAGCCAGCCGGTTTTGGCGAACTCCCCTACCACGAGGGAAATATTGACCAAAATCGCCGAGACAGCGAACAGCCAGAAACTCAGGTTATTCAAAAACGGGAAAGCAACGTCGCGGGCGCCGATTTGCAGCGGCACCACCAGGTTCATCAGGCCGATGACCATGGGCATCGCAACGAAGAAGATCATGATTACGCCGTGGGCGGTAAAGATCTGATCGTAGTGTTCAGGAGGGAGATAACCAGCAGCCCCACCGGCCGCCATGGCCAACTGGGTACGCATCATAATCGCATCGGCAAAGCCGCGAAGCAGCATCACCAAGGCCACCACAAAGTACATAATGCCGAGCTTTTTGTGGTCAACGGAGGTAAACCACTCGTTCCACAGCCAGCCCCACTTACGGTAATACGTCAATGCGCCAAGTAGCGCGGCACCCCCGATCGCCATAAAGGCAGCAACGACCATAATGATCGGTTCGTGATACGGAATTGCTTCTAACGTGAGTTTTCCAAACATGCTTAACCCCCCGCTTCAACGCTTGTGGGATGGCCGCCCATGGCGTGGTCATCACCTGCATGCTGATTGGTAACGTGGCCGATCGCGGCCTGCTGTTGAGAAGCGCTGGCGCTCTCTAGCTCGCTGGATTCACCGTGGCTATCGTGGGCGTCACTGATGGCGTCCCCGTGGCTTGCATGACCGCCGTGCCCGCTGCCTTCACCGCCGTGGAAGCTGCTGACAATCGACTCATACAGCTCGGGCGTGACCGCCGAGAAGTACTCCACCGGGTGGTATTCACTCGGCTCTGCCAGGGCGTTGTAGCCCTCAGGGAAGGTAAGGGTGTCATCGGCTGTGCGCACGTTTTCCACCCAGGCATCGAATTCCGCCGGAGAGGTGACGTGGGCATCGAAGGTCATCCCAGAGAAGCCAGCGCCGCTGTAGTTGGTGGAACGGCCGGGGTAGACGCCCTCTTCGTCGGCAATCAGGTGAACGTCGTTATCCATGCCCGCCATGGCGTAAATCTGGCTGCCTAAACGTGGAATGAAGAACGCGTTCATTACCGAGCCAGAACTCACTCGGAAGCGCACTGGGGTATCTACCGGGAACGCCAGTTCATTGACGCTAGCAATGCCCTGTTCGGGGTAGATGAACAGCCACTTCCAATCCAGCGCCACGGCTTGAATCTCCATGGGCGCCACGTCGCTCTCAAGCGGTTTGTGGGGGTCTAGGCTGTGGGAGGTTTTCCAGGTGAGGAACGCCAGAACGGCAATGATCAAGCAGGGAACGGTCCAAACGGCCGCTTCGATGGCATTGGAGTGCGCCCAGTCCGGCAGATACTTGGCAACGCGATTGCTGCGCCGATAGCGCCAGCCAAACAGCAGCGTCATCACAATCACCGGAATGACCACAATCAGCATCAGCCCAAAGGAGGTCAAAATCAGCGAGCGCTGCTCAACGCCAATCTGCCCCTTGGGATCCAGCAATGCAGAACTGCAGCCCGTTAACAGCAAGCACAATACGACGAGCACAAAAGTGCCTCGCCTGCGCCAGTGGGTAGGTAGTTGCATGGTGTGATCTCATCAGAGAGTTGTCTAAAACAGCCCACTATCTAGCCGACTAAATAGCCAGCTAAGTAGCAAGCTAACTATCACCCCATACTTTTCCCAGAACAGTGAGCGCAACTGCGTTGCTCCGGGAAAAATATGCGCCACCTTATGGGGTTAGTGGCGAGCCTTGGCCGTGCACCTTGCGTGCATCAACTAAGACGAAAGTATTTTCTATTGATCTGGGTCAATCAGAAAGA
Source organism: Halomonas sp. Cn5-12 (assembly GCF_021532545.1). Lineage (NCBI taxonomy): Bacteria > Pseudomonadati > Pseudomonadota > Gammaproteobacteria > Oceanospirillales > Halomonadaceae > Halomonas > Halomonas sp. Cn5-12. The sequence goes on along the minus strand of NZ_JAKGAY010000035.1, from coordinate 12,825 downwards.
GACGCTATGCCGCACCCTGCGCACCCGTTTGGGCACAGGGCACTGGGGAGTAGTGGCTGAGGAGTGGCTGTTGTTAGGCGAGCGAGATGCTCAGCGTGGACAGCGGGTGGCGCTCTAACAAGCCCGGGGCACGCTCGTCGTCGGTGACGACGATATCGAAATCCTCCAGCGAGGCAAAATAGGCCGGACGCACCACGCCGAACTTACTGGCATCGACAATCAAAAGCCGCTGCATCGCGGTGGCAATCGCCGCCTGCTTAGGCCCGACTTCATGAAAATGGAAGCAGCTTACTCCCCGTTCGCAATCCACCCCAGCGGCGGAGATCAGCGCTTTATTGATGCCCAAACGCTCGATAGCTGCGCCCATACCGTCGCTGCCAAATGATTGGGAGGAAGCGTAGAACAGCCCGCCCAGCAGCACTAGGCGCACATTGGGCAGCGCTGCCACGGCGTTGGCAACGTTAAGGGCATAGGTGACCACCGTTAATTCATGAAAACGGCTTAGCTGGCTGAGCAGTGGAATCAACGTCGAGCCGCAGTCGATAAACAGCGTGTCGCCCTCTTCAATAAAGCTGGCCGCACGCTGGCAAAGACGCTGTTTGACCTGATAGTGGCTCGATTGCTGCTCAGTAAGGTCGTATACCGGCGTCACGCCGGGGCAGCTTGCCATCACTAGCCGCCCACCCAGCAGGCTAATGGCTGAAGGTTGCGTTGAAAGATCCCGACGAATGGTCATTTCGGAGACTCCGCACAGCTCGGCGGCATCGCGAAGATGCAGTGTTCCCCCGCTAGCCAACGCTTCTTGCAACATCGCCATGCGCTGTGCGCTCCGGTCATTCATAGCAGGCATCTCCTTATGATGCATGTTGTTATCGATGTTAGACCCAACTGGGCTACCTATGCTGCGTCAGCCCCTTACTGATTTCCACTGCGACACAGCGTTAGACTCCGCCATGATGCGCTTATCACATTTAAACAGCGTTGATGTGACAATGCTTGCAAATCAACGTTAAAAAAATAACACTCAATGTTATAATTTTAACATTACGCCAGCCCACACGACTCATAACGTCGGTACGCCAGTCGCCCTTGCACCGAGATACAACCCTGTTGAGGCTTCCATGACTGCTTTATCCCACTCTCGTTCTTCTTCGTTCGTCACGCTTGGCGCTGGCGTTTTACTGACAAGTGCTGCCTTGGCAACTCCAGCGTTTGCCGACGATGCCGAGCCGCACACCCTTGACCGCCTTTGGTCGTTTGCCAACGTCTCAGTCAACTATCTCGACTGGTCGAACGGCACCGAAGCGCGCACTGCTAGCAACGCAGCGAAAAGCGACTTTACGTATGTTGAAATCGAAGGCGGCGTTGGCTTTAGCTGGGGCGAGTTCTACGGCTTCTTCGATTTCGAGAATCCGACCAATGATCAATTCGACCAAGCCAGCGGCGGTAAAGACAACTTCCGCACCGCTGGTAAAGTGACCTCGCACATCTACCTGGGCGACAGCCCGCTGTCGATTTACGCCCATCTGTACGATTTCCGCGACTACGGGTTCAACGCTCGCGAGCAGGACCAAATTCTTGGGTTAGGCTACCGCACCACGTTCGATAACGGCCTATGGTTCAAGCCGTTTATTGGTGCAGCACGCGTACAGAGCGATGGCTACACTGGCATGAATGGCTATATGGCCGGCTGGGTTGCGGGCTACGACTTTACCGCCCTGAACCAGAACTTCAGCGTCACCAACTGGCACGAGCAGACCTTCGGTCGTGACGATGAGTATCTTTCTCAGAACTATGTGAATGGTACCGCTGGCAGCGTGGGCACTAACGGCGCGCTTAGCCTGTGGTGGCACCCTTCCGACTTAATTACCACCGGCGTGCAGTATCGCTACTCAGACAATAAGCTGGGTACCCCGAACGCTTATCAAAACGCGATGATCTACTCAGTGAAGTTGAACTTACTGTAATCGCTCACACTCCTCACGATCCGAAGGTACTCCCATGACCCTCATCATGAGCCTGGTTGGCATGGTCACTCTGGTGGCCATTGCGCTTGTTTTCTCCTATGACCGCAAGTCGATTCGGCTGCGCACCGTGCTGGGTGCCTTTGCCATCCAAGCCGGTATCGGTGCGTTTGTGCTCTACGTGCCGTTCGGCCAGGCGGTGCTGCAAGCCATTTCCGCTGGTGTTAGCCAGGTGCTGGTGTACGCCAACGACGGTATCGGCTTTTTGTTTGGTGGCCTTGCCGATGTAGAAAACGTCGGTTTTGTCTTCGCCATCAAAGTACTGCCGGTCATCATCTTCTTCTCGTCGCTGATTGCCGTGCTCTACTACCTAGGCATCATGCAGTGGGTCATTCGGATTCTGGGCGGCGCACTGCAAAAAGCACTAGGCACCTCGCGTACCGAATCGCTTTCGGCAACGGCAAACATCTTCGTTGGCCAAACCGAAGCCCCGCTGGTGGTGCGTCCGTTTATTGCCCGCATGACGCCTTCGCAGCTATTTGCGGTGATGTGTGGCGGCTTAGCATCGGTAGCCGGTTCCGTTCTGGCGGGCTACGCAGCGCTGGGCATTCCCATGGAGTATCTGGTGGCGGCCTCTTTCATGGCGGCGCCTGGCGGCCTGCTGTTCGCCAAGCTGATCATGCCGGAAACCCAGAACGTGGAAGATAGCGACAGCGTTTCCAAGGTCGATGAAGAGCTGAAAGAGCAGGACGACAAGCCTACCAACGTACTGGATGCCGCGGCGTCCGGCGCGACCTCCGGCCTGATGCTGGCAGCCAACGTGGGTGCCATGCTGCTGGCGTTCATCGGCTTGATCGCGCTGATCAACGGCATTTTAGGTGGCGTTGGCGGCTGGTTCGGCTTTGAATCGCTGAGCCTCGAGCTGATTCTCGGCTGGCTGTTTGCGCCGCTGGCGTTCCTGCTCGGCGTGCCGTGGGAAGAGGCAACGCTGGCAGGTTCTTTCATCGGCCAAAAGCTGGTGGTCAACGAGTTCGTGGCCTATATCAACCTCGCTCCCTATATCGATGGGGAACAGGTGGTGGCGGCGACGGGTCAACTGATGACCCCGCACACCATGGCGATTCTCTCCTTTGCGCTATGTGGCTTTGCCAACCTGTCGTCCATTGCGATTCTGCTGGGCGGCTTGGGTAGCATTGCGCCCACGCGTCGCAAAGAGATTGCCCGCTTCGGTGTGAAAGCCGTTTTGGCCGGTACGCTCTCTAATTTGATGTCGGCATCCATTGCTGGCTTCTTTATTGCGCTGGGCAACCTGACGGCTTAACGCAGCGAGTACGACACCATGCAACGGGCGCTGCTATGTTTTCGCAGTGCCCGTTTTGTCTTTTATTGATTTGCGAGAATTTCATGAACGCGACTGCCTCCCCCCAGCTTACTCAAGCCCAACTCACCCAAGCCGCTCGCCAAGCGTTGACGCTGATGGATTTGACCAGCCTGAACGACAGCGACACCGACAGCGTGATCGAAGCGTTGTGCCAGCAGGTAAAAACGCCGTTCGGCAACCCGGCGGCGGTGTGCGTTTACCCGCAGTTCATCGTCACCGCTGCCCGCGCGCTCAGCGCCCACAAGCTGGAGAGCCAAGTCAAGATCACCACGGTCACCAACTTCCCCCACGGCGGCGACGATATCATGGGCGCTGCCCGTGAAACCCGCGAAGCGGTGGCGTCTGGCGCTCACGAAGTCGACGTGGTGTTTCCTTACCGTGCGCTGATGGCAGGCGATGAAGAGACCGGCCGCGAGCTGGTAGAAATGTGTAAAGCCGCCTGCGGCGGACAAGCCCAGCTAAAAGTCATCATCGAATCTGGCGAACTCAAAGAGCCTGCGCTTATCCAACGCGCTAGCGAGCTGGCCATCGAAGGTGGCGCGGACTTTATCAAAACTTCCACCGGTAAAGTACCGGTCAACGCTACCCTGGAAGCCGCCGAGATCATGCTAAAAGCCATCAAAGCCAGCGGTAAAAATGTCGGTTTCAAAGCCGCTGGTGGCGTTCGCACCGCCGAAGAGGCGGCCCAGTACCTGGCGCTGGCTGCCGACATCATGGGCCCACAGTGGGTGACGCCCGAGCACTTCCGGTTCGGTGCATCCAGCCTGCTGAATAACTTATTGAACACGCTAAACGGCAATGCCGATGCCGCGACCAATGGAGGCTACTAAATGTCGTCAAACGCATCTCACCACGCCCTGCTTCCCCAAGAACTGATTCGCCTGAAGCGCGACGGCCAGCCGCTTCCCGCTGAAGAGATCAAAGCCTTCGTACAGGGCATCGCCGACGACCGCATCAGCGACGCGCAGATTGGCGCCTTCACCATGTCGGTGTTTTTAAACGGCATGAGCCGCGAAGAAGTCGTGGCATTGACCACCGCGACGCGCGATTCTGGCCACGTGATGCAGTGGGATTCCCTCAACCTGCCCGGCCCGATTGTAGACAAACACTCCACCGGCGGCGTGGGTGACCTGGTATCGCTGGTGTTAGGCCCTTGGGTCGCCGCCTGCGGCGCGTTTGTGCCGATGATTTCTGGCCGTGGCCTGGGCCACACCGGCGGCACGCTGGACAAGCTGGAATCAATCCCCGGCTACGACCCCTACCCCGCGCCCGAGCGCTTCAGCGATGTCGTAAAATCCACCGGTGTGGCGATTATCGGCCAAACCGGCAACCTCGCCCCGGCGGATAAGCGCATCTACGGCGTGCGCGACGTGACCGCCACTGTGGAATCTATTCCGCTGATCACCGCGTCTATTTTGGGCAAGAAGCTGGCCTCTGGCCTGGATGCCCTGGTGATGGACGTCAAAGTAGGCAGCGGCGCGTTTATGCCCACCCCGGAAAAATCCCGCGAGCTGGCGAAAAGTATCGCCAACGTGGCCACCCAGGCAGGCACACCCACCACCGCCCTGCTCACCGACATGAGCCAGCCACTGGCCCCGTGTGCCGGTAACGCGGTGGAGATCGTCGAAACCCTGGCGCTGCTGCGCGGCGAGCGCGCCAACAGCCGCGTGATGCAGGTCACCCGCGAACTCGCCGTCGAGATGCTGATGGCGGGCAAACTGGTGGCTAACCGCGAAGAAGCCCTTACCAAGCTGGACAAAGCGCTCACCTCCGGCGCGGCCGCAGAAGTCTTCGCCCGCATGGTGCGCGAACTGGGCGGCCCCGCCGACTTTATGGAGCGCTCGGACAGCTACCTGGCCACCGCCCCGGTGACTCAAGCGGTGTATCCCGAGCAGAGCGGTATCGTACAGCGTTTCGATACCCGCGCCGTGGGCATGAGCGTGGTGGAACTGGGCGGCGGTCGCCTGCGTAACGACGCCAGCGTCGACCACAGCGTCGGGTTTAGCGATATCGTCGAAATCGGCGACCGCGTGGATAGCCAGCGCCCGCTGGCCATCGTCCACGCCCGCACCGAAGAGGCCGCCGCCCGTGCCGCCGCCCAGCTACGCGCGGCGGTCACCGTCGGCGACGCCGAGGCCACCGCCGACACCCTGCTGCAAGAGACCTTCCGAGGAGAAGCCTAATGCGTCGTGCCATCGTCTTAGTTCTGGACTCTTTTGGAATCGGTAGCGCGCCGGACGCCGCTACCTTTGGCGACCAAGGTGCCGACACCCTAGGCCACATCGCCGCTGCTTGCGCCCGTGGCGAAGCAGATACCGCCGAGCGTTCCGGCCCGTTGAAGCTCCCCAATATGGCCGCGCTCGGCCTGTTCCACGCCCACCGGGATGCCACCGGTAGCGTGGCGGAAGGCGTCAGCCTGCCCGAGCAGTTGAACGGCGCTTACGCCCACGCCAAAGAGATCTCCAGCGGGAAAGACACCCCTTCCGGCCACTGGGAAATTGCCGGTGTGCCGGTGCGCTTTGACTGGGGCTACTTCCTCGATAAAACCAACAGTTTCCCCCTGGAGCTGCTGGATGCCATCGTTCAAGAGGCGGATTTAACGGGCGTGATCGGCAACTGCCACGCCTCAGGCACCGAGATTATTGCCCGCCTGGGCGAAGAGCATATCGCCACCGGCAAACCGATCGTGTACACCTCGGCCGACTCCGTGTTCCAGATTGCCGCCCACGAAGAGCACTTTGGCCTAGAGCGCCTCTACGCGCTGTGTGAAACCGTGCGTGAACTGCTGGAGCCCTACAACATTGGCCGTGTAATCGCCCGCCCGTTTATCGGCGACGACCGTGAAAGCTTTGCCCGCACCGGCAATCGCCGCGACTACAGCGTTGAGCCGCCCAGCCCCACCGTGCTGCAAAAGCTTGCCGACGCCGGTGGTGAAGTGGTGTCGATTGGCAAGATCGCCGACATCTACGCCCACTGCGGCATTACCCACAAGGTCAAAGCCAGCGGCCACGATGCCCTGATGGATGCCACCCTGGCGGAAGTCGCGCGCACCGCCAACGAGACCAGCGACCGCCCGACCATGATCATGACCAACTTCGTGGATTTCGATTCGGTCTACGGCCATCGCCGGGACGTACCGGGCTACGCCGCCGCGCTGGAGCACTTCGATGCCCGCCTGCCGGAGCTGCTCGCCGCCCTCAATGACGACGACCTGCTGCTGCTCACCGCCGACCACGGCTGCGACCCCAGTTGGGAAGGCACCGAGCACACCCGCGAATACGTGCCGATCATGGTACGCGGCGCAGGTTTCGCCCCCGGCCCGCTGGGCGAGCGCGGCACCTTCGCCGACATTGGCCAAACCCTGGCCGACTTCTTCACGCTCGAGGCGATGGCCGACGGCGACAGCTTTTTGACCAAAGCGGCGTAAAGGCCAGTCAACCATTATTAGCACGCATGTTTACGTGTACCGCCAGAATCAGCCCGTAGCGGGGGTCTTTCGCCATGGATGGCGAAAGTAGCGCCCAGGGAAGGGTTTACAGCGCCCCCGCCTAGGGTTGTTCTGGCTACTAACTTCAATCAGAGGAGTTCTCCATGGCTACCCCCCATATCAATGCCGAAAAAGGCGATTTCGCCGATACCGTTCTGATGCCCGGCGACCCGCTGCGCGCCAAGTACATCGCCGACACTTACCTGGAGAACGTGCGCCAGGTGAACGACGTGCGCAATATGTTCGGCTACACCGGCACCTACAAAGGCCGCGAGATTTCCGTCATGGGCCACGGCATGGGTATTCCTTCCGTGTCCATTTACGCCAAAGAGCTGATTACCGATTACGGCGTGAAGTCGATCATTCGCGTGGGCTCCTGCGGCGCGGTACGCGACGATGTCAACGTGCGCGACGTAGTGATTGGGCTGGGTGCCAGCACCGACTCCAAAGTGAACCGCATGCGCTTCAATGACCACGACCTGGCCGCCATTGCCGACTTCGAGCTGGCCAGCCACGCCGTGGCGGCCGCCAAAGCGCAGAACGTCGCCGTGAAAGTCGGCAACATCTTCTCGGCGGACCTGTTCTACAACCCGCAAACCGACATGGCTGAGCTGATGAAGCGCTACGGCATCCTCGGCGTCGAGATGGAAGCCGCAGGCCTGTACGGCGTGGCAGCTGAGTTCGGTGCCCGCGCACTGACCATCTGCACCGTGTCTGACCACATTCTGAAAGGCGACTCGCTCTCCAGCGCCGACCGTCAAACCACCTTCAACGACATGATGGTGATTGCGCTCGACACCGTTCTGCGCGACGACGCTGCCAACGCTTAACCGCTTGGGAACAAGCGCCCACTGAGAGGATAACGCCATGAGCCAAGCGGATCAGGCCCTGGTAGACACGCTGTTGACCACCCTGGGCAACGCCTACGCGCCCTACTCCAACCACCCGGTCGCTGCCGTCATGGAGTGCCCGGATGGTCAGCAGTTTGCCGGTAGTAACGTGGAAGTGGCCCACTACAAAGGGCTATGCGCCGAAGCCTCGGCCATTTCCGCCATGATTACCGCTGGCCAGCGCGAGCTTGCCAAGGTATACGTGATGGGCCCCGGCGAGCATCTCTGCACGCCCTGCGGCGACTGCCGCCAGCGCATTCGCGAGTTCGCCACCCCCAGCACGCAAATCATGGTGCTCTCCAAGCAGGGTGAGGTGTTGAAAACCTACACCATGGACAGCCTGCTGCCCGATGCCTTTGGGCCGGAGCAGCTGCCGGGGCGTTAGAAGGCCATGATTTACGTTATGAGCGCAGGCCAGACAAGGCGAAATTAACCGAAAAAGCGGAGTTTACAGATAGTAAATGAGCATTTTGATCGGACTCGCGCACGAGGTTAATTTCAACGCAGTATGGACAAGCGTAATAGTAAATCGGGGTCTTCTTAGCTCGTTTCTCGCAACACCAGCGCCACCGGCAGCGACACGTGCCGGGGCGCTTTTCCCGCCAGCGCTTCGCTCAATAGCTCGACACTCATCGCCGCAATGGCCGCAATATCCTGGCGCACGGTGGTTAAGCCTGTAGCTAAGGTAGGCAGGTCGTCAAAGCCGGTAACGGCCACGTCTTCGGGCACACGAATATCGCGATCTTCCAGCGCGGCGACACAGCCGAGCGCCAGCTCGTCGGTAGCGCAGACCAGCGCATCGAACGGTAGTGGATCGTCATGGTTGAGAATACGGTTAAGGTAGCGGTAGCTAGTGAGCGAGTCGGACGTAAACCGATAGGGCAGGCTGAGTAGCTGCTCGCTAAGCGCTGCCTCTGCCATCGCTTGCTGGTAACCGGAAAGGCGGCTGTGGGGGCGCGGTACGTCCAACTCTCCGCCCACAAAGGCAATCCGCGTTCGCCCTTGTTGAATCAGATGCTGAGTGATCTGGTAGAGCCCGGAGACATCGTCCGGAGCCACCGAAAAGCCTTCCCCCGCATTGCCAATGCGTACAAACGGTATGTCCGCCGCGCGCAGTACGCCTGGGCGCTCGTCTTCACCCGTTTCCCCTAGCAAAATCGCCGCGCCCGCCCGTTCTGGCAGCTCATGGGTTTGGTCGTGGTGGAAAAAGATCGGCACCATACCCTGCTGGTGCAGCGCGACGGTCAGGTGCTGGTAGAGCAGAATATAGTAAGGGCGCAGCTCGATATCTTGCCGCCCAAGGGAGATTCCTACGACGGCGGCTTTGCCGCTAATGAGCTGCCGCGCCGCCGCGCTGGGCTGATAGGCCACTTCGCGGCTGATGGTGAGAATCTTGTCGCGCAGCGCGTCGCTGATCCCCGGCTTGCCGTTCAGCGCCCGGCTTACCGAGGCAATCGAGACCTCGGCCCGCCGGGCAATTTCACGAATGGTGGCGGTTTGCGCGCTCGGTTTGTTCTGTTTCATGCCATGCCTCAGCCAGTCGGGCCCTGATTGTACAAAAAGCGGGGCCGAAAAGCGCTGAATGCACAGGCTGCCGAGCAATCAGCGCTACCAGCCACGCCGCCCCAGTCGCGCCAGCTCGCTATCCAACTGCTGCACCGCCTGCTCCGGCGTGATACTGCCGGACAGCGCATCGTGCACGCGGTTGAAGATCGCGTTGGAGACCCGCGGATAGGCATCGCCGGTAATGCTGGCCGGGCGCGGCACGCCGTTCATCACCGTCTCATATAGCTCGCCGATAAACGGCTGCGCGGCCAGCACGTCTTCGTCCTCATAGAGCGCTGGGCGCGTGGGGTTACGGCCAAACTCAATGGCGTGGGCTTTTTGCTGGGCTTCGGCGGTGAGATAAGCCACCAGATCAGCGGCCGCCTGCGGCTCATCCGAGTAACGGGACACCGCCCAGTTCCAACCGCCCAGCGTTGCCACCGACTGCCCTTCTGGCCCGCTGGGCAGCGGCGCTACGCTAAACTTGTTCTGGATCGGCGTGCCGTCCGCTTGCCCCAGCGACCACACGTAGGGCCAGTTGCGCATAAACACCGCGTTGCCCGCCTGGAAAACGCCGCGAGCCTGCTCCTCCATGTAGTTACGCACACCTTCTGGACTGATATCCCCCACCCAAGAGACCGCTAGCGCCAGGGCTTCCACCGCCTGCGGGTTGTTAACCGTCACCTGCCCCTCGGCATCCACGAACGTACCGCCGCCGTAGCTGGCCACCCACTCCAGCGCGTTAGTGGTCAGCCCTTCGTAAGCGCGCCCTTGAAAGACGAAACCATGCATGCGCTCGTTGCCCGCTTCCCGTTCGGCGTTTTGAATGCGTCGGGCGGTGTCGGTGAGCGCTTGCCACGTCTGCGGCACGTCAGCGCCGTACTGCTCCAGCAGGTCGTGGCGGTAGTAGAGCAGCCCGGCATCGGTAAACCAGGGCAGCGCGACCAGCTTGCCCTGCACGGTGTTGTTCTCCATCAGCGAGGGAATAAATCCTTCTGCTGCGCCTTCCGGCAGGTAATCATGCAAATCCACCAGATGCTCGGCCAGCAGCCCCGGCCAGACGATATCCACCATCAGCACGTCGACATCCTGTGATTGGCTGCCCAGCAGCTGTTGATACAGCGAAAGCTTTTCCGTAGGCGAGGCTGGCGTGGTGACGATATTGACCTGATGGCCGTTGGCTTCTGCCCAGCGCTGGGCAAGCGCCGGGCAGAAATCCGCCGCCCCGCCATCGCCACAGGCCACGGTGATCTCGGCGGCCAGAGCAGGCAGTGCGACAGGCAGTAACGTCATCAGCAGCAACGGTGTTTTCAATGTTGAGCGCATCGTGGAATCCTCATCTTGTTATTGGGTGTCTTGCGGTCAGAGATGCTCGATGAAATCTGCTGATCAACTGGCAATTGCCAGGCTGCGGTCCTCCAGGCTGGAAACGAAACAGGCGTCCAGCACGGTTTGAATGGCCGCACCGCGGGCAAAATCGGGCTGGTCGTTCTCGCCCGTGCGAATGCTCTCGATAAAGCGCTGGTAAATGCTGGGCGTGGGCGGCGCCTTGACGGTGCTCCAGCGAGCGGGATGCACGTCATCGTTCAGGCACACCTGAACTTCATCCTTGGAGGCGTCGAGATCCACGCGGATCGCACCCTTGTCGCCGTGAACGTTCAGCGTCAGCGAGTTGTGGTGGCCGGTGGCCCAGCGGGTCGCCTGAATCGTTCCCATGGCGCCGTTGGCAAAGCGCACGCGCATCAGCGCCGTGTCGTTGGCATCCAGCACGTAGTCGCCAATGCGGTTATCCGGCGCTTTGTCGAAGCAGGTGAGTTCGCAGTTCACCCGAGTGATATCGCCCACCGGGAAGCTGGCAAAATCGACGATATGCACGCCCACATCGCCCAGCACGCCTTTGCTGCCGTGGGCTTCCGAGAGCCGCCATAGCCATTGGCTATCCTCATCCCAGCGCCCCCAGGCGTTGCTCACCAGCCAGCTCTGGCGGTAGCTGGCGTCCACATGGCGAACGGTGCCGATGGCGCCGCCGGTAATCAGCGCTCGGGCGTGCTGAATGGCGGGGGCGTCCCGGTAGCTCAGGTTGACCATGTTGATGACGTTGGCGGCCTGGGCGGCGGCGGCCATCTCATGGGCATCCTCGGCGTTGGTAGCCAGGGGCTTTTCGCACAGGATATGTTTGCCCGCCGCAATGGCGGCCAGCGACGTGGCCTTGTGTACGCCATCCGGAGTGACATTGCTCACCGCGTGGATATCGTCCCGGGCCAACATGGAGTCCAGGTCTTGATACACGTCAGCAATGCCGTGGCGCTCGGCAAACGCTTGGGCTTTAGGATAGTCTCGGTCGCAAACGGCCACGACCTCAACGCCTTCGATGCGGCCATAGTGCTTGGCGTGCTCGCCCGCCATGCTGCCCGCGCCAATAATCGCGATACGGATCATTTGAAGCCCTCCTCACCGGGTTTGTGCAGGCTTTCGCCCTTGATCTCGACCGGGTTGGGCGCCTGGTCGGCGGGGACGTTGGGGCAGCTATCGATCCAACGGGAGCCTTCCGGCTGCGCCCAGACCACGGCATTTTTGAGCACCCGCTTGACCTGCTCGTCGTAGTAGATCGGGTAGGTTTCATGGCCGGGGCGGAAGTAGAAAATCTTGCCGTTGCCACGCTTGTAGGTCAGGCCGGAGCGGAATACTTCGCCACCCTCGAAGGCGCTGATGAAAATCACCTCATCCGGATTCGGTACCGCAAAGGGTTCGCCGTACATTTCGGTATGGGGCAGTTCGATGTAATCGCCGAGCCCTTGCACGATGGGGTGGCCAGGATTCACTACCCAGAGCCGCTCACGCTCGCCGGCTTCTCGCCATTTCAGTGAGCAGGTGGTGCCCATCAGCCGTTTGAAGATTTTCGAGTAGTGGCCGGAGTGCAGCACAATCAAGCCCATGCCCTGCAGCACGCGTTTTTGCACCCGATCAACGGTCTCTTCCAGCACGTCGCCGTGGGCGGCGTGGCCCCACCATAGCAGCACGTCGGTATTTTCCAGCGTCTCTTCGCTGAGCCCCTGCTCTGAGTCTTGCAGCGTGACGGCGGTGGCGGACAGCGCCTCTGACTCATTCAAACCGTCGGCGATGCACTGGTGCATGCCGGTGGGGTAAATGCGTGCTACCACCTCGTTGGTTTGCTCGTGGACGTTTTCGCCCCACACGGTGACGTTAAGGGTCATCTGTTCTCCTTATACAGCTCTGGCAGTTGAATCAAAAGGGCATTAATTAGAGCCTCGATCGTTAAAGTAAACGTTTACGGACAATGCGTAAACGTTTACTCAGGTGCAACTTTAGTCATACCCATGCGTATACCCTAGTGATGAACACTATTGGCATCGCGGCGAGGTTATCCGTATTCTGAGACGTAACCACGCGCTTTAGAGTGACTAACTAACTCCTGAATCCGTGAGACCGCCCCCCGGAAGCACTTCTAACCCACTGACCTGCATGGCAATATAGCCATTATCGCCATTCACCCAGACAGTGCCATGCCCAACATAAAGTTCCGCGCCAGTCGCCGCA
>NZ_JAKGAY010000034.1:0-37021 GCF_021532545.1 Halomonas sp. Cn5-12 | reverse complement strand
CAGCTAACGGTTCCCGCTATCAGGGTCCGTAGGGGACTTTCACCCCCAAGTCATCCGGCCAACCACCACGGCGGACCGGATAGCGCCTAATTGGCGCTGCGCGCCATGCCTGGCGCACCATAAAAAAGCCCCGCAGTGGCGGGGCACAACAGCATAGCATTAGATAAAAGTTAGCGGGCGAATAGAAAGGCAGCCGCGCCTTGTCATCACGTTGATCACAAAATAATCAGCGTCGCCAGCCCCAAGAACGATAGAAAGCCAACGACATCCGTAACGGTGGTCAGGATCACCGCGCCGGATAGAGCAGGGTCAATTTGCAGCCTTTTGAGTACCAAGGGGATCAGTACACCAGACATATTGGCGAGGCTCATGTTGATAAAAATCGCCAGCGTGATGACCAGAGTAATGAGCGGGTCGCTAAACCACAGGTAGGAAATACCGCCGACCACCAGCGCCCATACCAAGCCGTTCAGCATGCCCACCCACAGCTCTTTGTTGTAGAGCCACTGCTTGTTGTTACCGGCGATTTGCCCAAGCGCTAAGCCGCGAATGACCACCGTTAGCGTCTGGCTGCCAGCAATCCCGCCCATGCTAGCGACCACCGGCATGAGGATAGCGAGCGCTACAACTTGATCCAGCACCGCTTCAAACTGACCGATCACAAAGGCGGCTAGAAAGGCGGTTAATAGGTTGATACCAAGCCAAATGCCGCGGCTCTTGGCACTGCGCAAAATCGGGGTGAACACTTCCTCTTCGTCGCTCACGCCGGACATGTGTTTCAAGGTCATGTCGGCATCGTCTTGGGTAATTTCCAGTACGTCGGCGGCGTTTAATTGGCCTACCAGTAGCCCGTCGCTATCACATACCGGCACAAAGGACAGCTCTTTGGAGCGCAGCAGGGCGGCGGCTTCGCTGACTTTCATCTGGTCGTTGAGCGTGTAGGGAGCATCGTCCATGAACTCGTCCACGGTGCTCTCCTGGGGCTGTTTGACCAAATCAATCAGCGTCAGGGTGCCCAGTAGGCGCTTGTCCTTATCGGTGATCATGATCTGCTGAGAGTCATCGTCGAGCAGGTGGTGAATACGGATGTAACGCTGCACGGCTTCCAGCGACATGCCCTGCTTCACATTGACCGTTTCCGGGTCCATGTAGCGGCCAACCATGTCCTCTTCATAGGCATGAAGATTCTCGACCTGGGCGCGGATCTCCTGGTCTAGACTGGCGTAGACGGTGGTTTTGATCTCTTCGTCAGCAACATCGAGAACCTCGGCGACTTCCTGGGCATCCAGGCCCTTAACAATTTGCTCAACGTCGCTGGCGGTCAGGTCTTCGATGTAGTCGGCACGGATGTCTTCATCGACTTCGGCCAGCACCTCGCCGAGCATCGTTTCTGGAATGTACTCCCACAGCAAATCACGGGTTTTGGCGGGAAAAGACTCAAGAGTGCGCGCAATCGCTAAAATATCGAGCTCATTAAACAGCTCGTTTAAGGCAGCGGTATCTTCTTCGTCTAGCAACTTTTGAAGATAGAGCAGCTGCTCCTCGGTGTTGGTGTATTTCTCTTCATCGCGCATAGAGTCCATCCTTTGGGGAATTAATTTTTAACACAACTACTTGAAAGCGCTTGATAGCTCACTATGAATCTTAGCGATAGCCTGGGTTGAAAGCCATGCAGGCTTATTGACCGACATAATTAAGGAGAGCGTAGTGGCGCATGGTGGCTGATGAGCTTATCCGCAGCATTATTCATATAGCGCCTGCCATCGAACCGTCATTAAAAAGTCGCTTACCCGTCATACATATTTCATTTTGCGCTACTAGCCTCTTCAAAAAACCGTTATGACCATGTCCATGACTACGAGGGGCTCCATGAGCAAGGAAATCGAAGATCACCGCCTGTTTAACCACAGCCATAACCAGCCATTTGCCGAGGTGCTGGCTCAGCACGTCTCCCGGCGCGACGTAATGCGGGGCGGCCTGGGGTTGGCGGCGGCTTCTATGCTGGGGTTTGGCGGTGCGGCTCAAGCACTCGCAGGCGAACAGGCGAAGACGCCACTAACCCTCGCGTTTGAAGCGGTGCGTGGTTCTCGTACCGACGCCATCGTTGTGCCGGAAGGATACGTGGCTCAAGTGTTAGTGCCCTGGGGCACGCCGCTGCAGACAGGCCAAGAGTGGCAGGCTGAGCAGCCAATGACGCCCGAGCGCCAAGCGATAAGCGTGGGCATGCACCACGACGGCATGGCCGGTTTTGCCCTGGATGCGGATAACGCCTCGCGCCGTTTTGTACTGGCGCTGAATAACGAATACATCGACCAAGATGCGCTGTGGGCGCCCCAAGGTGGACCGACCAATGCCGAAGCGGGCGCGCGTCCAGCGGACGAGTCACGCACTGAAATCAACGCCCATGGCGTGACGATCGTCGAAGTAGAGAAAGACGCCAGCGGCCAGTGGTCTCACGTTGCTAATTCGCCCTATAACCGCCGCTTCACCAGCGCCACGGTGATGGATCTTGCCGGCCCCGTGGCGGGTAGCGACTATGTAAAAACTCAGTTCTCCCCTGACGGCACGCAGACTCGCGGTACCAATAACAACTGCGGTAACGGCGTGACGCCCTGGGGCACCTATATCGCCTGTGAAGAGAACTGGCCCGATATCTTCGTCAACCGTGGCGAGCGCTTCCAAGATGATGCGCGCATCGGTATTCCTACGGATAAAAGCCGCTATGGCTGGGATACCTCGGCGGGCGACGCCACCGAGCAGAACGGTGAGTTTGCGCGCTTTGATATCACTCCACGCGGTGAGCGTGCCGAAGATGACTACCGCAACGAGGCACGTACCTTCGGCTACCAAGTAGAAGTCGACCCTTACAGCGGTGCTCGTGCGGTGAAGCGTACGGCGCTGGGGCGTTTTCGTCATGAAGGGTGCTGGCTGGGCAAATTAGAAGCGGGCAAGCCCATCGTTTACTATTCAGGCCACGATGCCCGTAACGAGTATGTCTATAAGTACGTCTCTGATGCCGCCTGGGATCCCGCCGATGCCAACCGCCCCGGCGCAGAGTACGACCGCCTCGCCATTGGCAGTAAATATATGGATAACGGCACGCTCTACGTGGCGCGCTTCCATGCTGATGGCAGTGGCGAGTGGCTGCCGCTCACACCGAGCGCCAAGACCCAGGATGGTCGCACGCTGGCCGCCGCACTTGGCCTGGCCGAGAACGACTTGGCAGGCATCATCATCAACACCTGCGATGCCGCCGACCTGCTGGGCGCCACGCCAATGGACCGCCCCGAGTGGGCCACGGTAGACCCGGCCTCGGGTGAGGTGTATCTAACGCTCACCAATAACACCCAGCGCAGTGAAGAGGGCAGCGATGCCACCTTCACCAACGACGGAAGCGAGCTTGCCCAGCCGGGCGTTGGCTTCGCTACCGCCCCTGCGAACGCCGCGAACCCCCGCGCCAATAACGAGGCCGGGCACGTGATTCGTTGGCGGGAGAGCCGCTTGCCCAACGCCTTCACCTGGGAAGTGTTTGTGTTCGGCGCAGCCGCCGATGACGCCGATAACCACTCCGGGCTAAACGAGATGAACCAGTTTGCCAGCCCCGATGGCCTGTGGTTCGACGAGCGTGAAGACGGCCAAGGCATTCTCTGGATTCAGACCGACAACGGCTATGAAGGTGTTACCGAGCACACCAACGACCAGCTACTGGCCGTGGTGCCCCAAGGGTTAGAGGATATTCGCGGTACGGGGCCGGTGATCAATAGTAGCAACCAGCAACAGCTCAAACGCTTTGCGGTGGGGCCGAACGGCTGTGAAGTTACCGGCATCTTTGCCACGCCAGATAAAACCGCGCTGTTCATCAACATCCAGCACCCCGGCAACTGGCCAGCGGATGCTAGTGCGTTGGTGCAAGACGCCACTGCGGCGGCGAGTGGTCAAGTACGCCCGCGTGCGGCTACCGTGGTGATTCAGAAGCGCGATGGTGGGCCGGTGGGGGTGTAAACCGCCCCGCCCACCATAGCGGTCATGCAGAGCGTCATTGCCATTCTAAGGGCGTCGAGCCATCTTCAGGCTCGACGCCTTTTATCGCTATTTTTTCATCGCACACCTCCAACGTACACCTGCTTTCTAGTGGCATTACGCCTGCTGAAAGGGTGTCATGTATGTCAATAAGAAGGAGGGGCGCGACCTCTGATCACTAGCTTGATGCTCAACCTTGGATCAATCAAACGAAAAGAATTACACTGTGCCTTAAGTTTTTCTGAAAGGTGCTGTGATGAATCAGTTCGCTGGTGCGGAGACTAATCGGGCCGCTTTGCCATTACTGGATAGCGAGGTGCTGCGTACCTTTGTAACAATTGCGGAAAGTGGCAGTTTTACTCGCGCTGCCCAGCAATTGTTTCGGACTCCTTCCGCGCTGAGCATGCAGATCAAACGCCTGGAAGAGATACTGGGGCAGAACCTTTTTGTGCGTGAAGCGCGCCAGGTGCGATTGACGGCAGAGGGGGAAGTGCTGCTTGGCTATAGTCGGCGGTTGTTGAAACTCAATGCTGAGGCAGTGACTCAATTCTTGGCGCCGGCACTGGAAGGGCGTGTAGGCCTGGGCATAACCGATGATGTTGTCTGGCGTGTACTGCCCACCGTACTGGCCCAGTTTGCCCGCTCTCATCCTGCCGTGCAGGTCGATGTGATTGTTGGCCGCAGCGTAGAGCTGCTCGCAAGATTGGATGAGTCGGAACTTGATCTGGCTCTGGTGATGGCGGGAGAGCCTGGGCAGGCGAGGCGTGGCGAGATTGTGCATAGCGAGCCGCTGGTATGGGCGGGTCGTGAAGATGGTGTTGCCGTACAGCGTACGCCGCTGCCGGTGACCCTGGCTCAACAGGGTTGTGCATGGCGTAGAATTGCACTCCAGGCACTGGATAGCGCTGGGATGAACTATCGAATTGCCTACTCCTGCGACCACTGTGCCGGGCAAGAAGCCGCCATGTTGGCGGATCTGGCTATTTCACCGTTTCCAAAAAGCTTAATTCGCCCCCCGCTCAAACGTCTCACTCGTGATTTGCTTCCCCCGCTGGGCGATTATCAGGTAGCGCTGGTTAAACGGCCTGGTAGTGGCGATGCCAGCGAAGTGTTGGCCGAGCGGGTGGTGGAGGCTTTTCGTGAAGGATGAGCTGACGTCATTAGTCATTCGGAAAGATTGTAAAGTCGGCTAACGAGGTGCCTTTATCAACTCGCTGTCATCTTCATAGGTGAGATTGGTTTCCCAGCTTTCGCTGCTGGTGGCTATCGCCGCATGGATACCAGCGGTGTCGCCTGCTTTGAAAGCCGCATAGATAGCTTTATGGTCCTTCAGTGCGGTTTCGGGAAGTGAGCGCATGGAAGTTTCCAATGCGGCTTCGGTTAGTTGCAGTAAGGTTTCCCCGACGCGGATGGTCATGGGGTTATGGGTGCTGTGTAGAATGGCGCGATGGAAGGCTATATCGTGCTTTGAAGTCTGAACGCTCGCGCGGATGGCCTCTTCCATGGCGTCGATACTCTGCTGAATACGCTGATGATCCTCTGCCGTTGCCCCGTGCATTGCTTGAAGCGTATAAGCCGGTTCGAACATGCGACGAAACTCCAGTACATCTCGCGTCATGCCTCGTGCCAGGATCATCCCAAACGCCATAGGATCCACTAGCGGTGTGCCTGGTTCACGGCGAATAATGGTACCTTGACCTCGTTTTACTTCCACAATTCCAATGGCTTGTAGCATTTTAATGGCTTCACGCACGCTGGATTTTCCAATTCCTAAGCTTTGGGTTAGCTCCGTCTCTGAGGGCAGGTAATCACCAGGCTTCAGGTCACCACGTATCAAAGCGCTTTTTATGCGTTCGAGAAGTTGTAGCGCTACAGAACTGCGCTCCATTGAATCCCCAAAAGGCGGCTTGTTCGAGAAAGTGGTCTCGTACTGGTGTTTCAAACTCATGTAGGCCTCGCGTGACTCATGGATGTCTATCCCATTCTATCAATGCCTTAAGCCTAGCGGCTCCAGGCGTTTGCTTGCATATATTTAAAAAGAATATGTTTATCTTGCTTTGGTTTTATTACTTGCCTTGATTATGGTTTGTTTTTAGGGCTAGCATGATATCAGACATCTGATGTCTGGTGTTTAGGTAGGCCCAAGCACGCTGAAGCGAGAATTAGCATGACGAAGAAGCGCATAGTGGTACTGACAACTGGCGGCACTATTGCTAGCAAGCCTAGCGAGTCAGGTCGTAGTGAATCAGGTGCATTGAGCGGTGAACATTTGCTCAGTCAGGTAACGTTACCGCAGGGCGCTGATATCACGTTAGAAGTGGTATCAATCCTACAGAAGCCCAGTAATGCGATTACCCTCTCTGACCTTGCTGAGCTTTATCGTCATGGCCGGGAGGCGTTAGACCGTGAAGAGGTCGATGGTTTAGTGATCACCCATGGCACCGATACGTTAGAAGAAACAGCGTATTTTCTCTCGCTGACATTACCCATTGATAAGCCTTGCGTGATCACTGGCTCTCAGCGGGCGCCCCACCAATTAGGCACTGATGCTTTTAAAAATATTTGTGATTCCGTTGTAGCAGCGGCAGATGACCAATTGCGTCAGTTGGGCTGCGTAGTGGTATTTAATGAGTCGATCTTTGCAGCGCGCTACGCACGCAAGGTAAATAGTTTTCAACTGAATGGTTTTGAAGCCCCAGGCGTAGGGCCAATGGGGTATGTCGATGGTCGTCGGGTGAAGCTTTATTACACGGCTGCGGCGATCACTTCACCCATGACGGGATGGGACTTCCCGTTACCCAGAGTTGACCTGCTTCCCGCCTATTTGGATGCCTCTCCGGCGTTACTAAAAGCCTGTATTGAGAGTGGGGCAAAAGCTGTTGTGATTGATGGTTTGGGGCGTGGTCATGTGCCTCCAAGTTGGATGGCTCCGATCAAAGAGCTGATTAACGCGGGTGTCCCCATAGCGATAGTCAGTAACTGCGCTCAAGGACCGGTAAACACTAGCTATGAATTTAGCGGCAGTTTAGCCGACTTAGCGTCGGCTGGAGTGCTAATGCTTAACGATATCAGTGCACGTAAGGCAAGGCTTGCCCTTGCACTGTTACTGAGCAATACCCCAAGCGCAGCGCTAGGGGAGGCGATGGAGCGCATTATGTCCTGAGCATTTAATCCTGCTCAGGTCTCAGGAAACAAAAGAGTAATTCACCATAACTAAATAAGGTGCTGGACATGAAACTAACATTAAAGAAAGCCACACTCTCTGCTGCCATTGCAGTCGCTTCTTTAGGAGCTGCCCAGCTTCATGCAGCAGACTACACTTTCAGTTTCGCCCATGTGTTAATTGAAGACACACCTAACGGTCAGGCGGCGCTACGCTTTAAAGAAGAGGTAGAAGAGAAGTCAAACGGTCGTATTGCAATTAACGTATTACCTGCTGCGCAAGTGGGTGGTGACGTTGAGATTATTGAGCAGGTTCAAATGGGCCTAGTCGATATCGGTATTCCCCCAACTGCTACGCTGGGCAACTTTGAGCCACGCATGCAGATTTTGGATTTACCGTTCTTAATTGCCGATTACGACACCATGGTGGAAACCCTGGATGGTGAAGTAGGCCGTGAAATCCTCGATACCTTAAGTGGCCATAACATGTATGGCGTTAACTTCTGGGGCGCGGGTTTCCGCCATATCACTAACAATGATCGCCCGATCGAAACTCCTGAGGATATGGATAGCATCCGCATGCGTACCATGCAGGCGCCTATCATCATCTCCACCTATGAAAACCTGGGCGCTAACGCCACCGCAATGGCCTTCACCGAGGTTTACAACGGCCTGCAGCAAGGCGTGGTGTCGGGTCAGGAAAACCCACTGGCCAATATCTATACCATGCGTTTCCATGAGGTGCAGGATTATCTCTCGCTAACCAATCACGCTTACCACGCCTATGCTGCAGTAATGAATCAGGACTCCTGGGACTCGCTGCCGGAAGATCTGCAGGCGGTCATGCTGGAAGCTTTCGATAACGGTCGAGACACTTCCCGTGAGCTAACACTGCAGGACGAAGAAACCATCTTGGAGGAGATTAAAGACGAAATTGCGATCAACGAACTCACCTCAGAGCAGCGTGACGCCTTTATTGAAGCCAGTATGCCAGTGCATGAAGAGTATGAAGATATCGTTACTACGGAGCTGCTACATAAAGTTTATGACGCAGTAGGTATCGAGTATTAAGTCTAAGCTTTATCAATAAAGCTGTTCTCTGCTGACCCATTAGGGGTGTGGATATCTCATGTTCGAAGCGCTCAACAAATGTCTTGATCGCTTGGAAAGTGTGGCGATGGTCGTTTTCATGTCGATTGCGACCGTCCTCACTACCATCCAAGTCGTGTATCGCTACGGCTTTAGCGGTTCGCTATTTTGGGCTGAAGAAGTCGTTATCTATTCCATTATTTGTATGAGTTTTGTGGGTGCCAGTATGGGTGTCCGTCATGGCACTCATATTTCGGTGGATGTGCTTAATGCCATTGCCTCGCCCGCTGTGAACCGCTGGTTGCACATGATCGCAGCACTGATCGGTATCGTCTTCGCTGGCTTCATGACCTATTACGGCTTTGTCCTCTATTTCAGCACGCTGGACCGCGGGCAATTAACCGCTGCACTTCGCCTGCCAATGGCATGGTTCTATCTGCCGATAGGCGTATCCGGTGTTCTGCTGATTCTGCGTTATCTATGGGTCATCAATGAAGTTTGGAAAAAGCCTCCGGTGAGTCTCTCCGAAGAGCTTGTGGCTGAGTCGGATAAGCTCATTTAACCCTGGAGGGCGACCATGATTACTGCTTTATTACCGATCTTTTTTGCCGTTCTACTGCTTGGGCTACCCATCTTTGCTTCCTTGGCATTGGCGGTGTTTCTTGCGATTGAATTCTTTGGCGCCACCAATCCTGTCATCGTGCCGATGCGTATGTTTACTGGCATGAACAACTTTTCGCTGATGGCAATTCCGTTTTTTATTCTGGCGGCGGAGCTGATGCGGATTGGCGGGCTTTCAGACCGGCTGATTAATCTTGCCAAGGCGTTGGTAGGATGGGTGCCAGGCGGCTTGGCAGCAGCCACGGTGCTGTCTTGTCTCTTCTTTGGAGCCATTTCTGGCTCAAGCCCCGCCACGGTAGTTGCCATTGGCTCAATCATGTTCCCGGCGCTTGTCGCTGCTGGCTACGATAAACGCTTTGCGATTGGGTTGATCGCAACCGCCGGTACCTTGGGGCCGATCGTGCCCCCGAGTATTGCGTTGATTATCTACGGCTCTGTGACTGGCACATCCGTAGGGCGACTGTTCGCGGCAGGTCTATTACCAGCCATCGTCATTGCTTCTATTCTCATCGCCTACTGCATCGTCTTTAGCAGCATCAAGGGCTATGAACGCGCGCCTTTTCCTTCGCTGCGGCAAATTTTAGTTGCCTTTAAAGATGCTGCCTGGGGCCTTGGGCTTCCAGTGATTCTACTGGGGGGCATTTACAGTGGCGTCTTTACTCCGACTGAATCGGCAGCGGTCGCCTGCGTATATGGCCTGTTTGTCGGCATGGTGGTCTATCGCACCATTAACGTAACGGAACTGGTGGGAACGCTAAGAAGTTCTGGTTTGATTTCCGCGACGCTGCTGCTGATTACAGCGGGTGCCTCTGCTTTCTCTTGGCTGCTCGCCATTACCGGTACGCCCAGCCAGTTGGCAGGTGAGGTGCTGTCATGGACTGACGATCCGTTTCAGGTCATGGCGCTGTTTAACGTTGTGATGATCGTTGCTGGCTTCTTCCTGGACAGCGCCTCCGCCATTATCGTGCTCTCGCCGCTGCTGCAGCCTATTGCGGCCCAGGTGGGCGTGGACCCGGTGCATTTTGGGGTGATCACGCTGATCAACTTCTCAGTAGGGATGATTACCCCGCCGGTTGGGTTGAACCTGTTCGTTGCCATGGCGATATCTAAAATGTCGCTACAGGCAGTGTTTAAGGCCTGCTTGCCGCTGATTGGTTTGATGTTGATAGCGCTGATTATCATCACCTACATTCCATGGCTTAGTACTTGGCTGCCCTCGCTCATTTATTAACCAATCGCTTGAATAGGTTAATTAATAAGGACAACGACTCATGAGCAAAACGATTGAACAAGCAGTGGCGGAGCAGGGCCTTACGTTACCGTCGATTCCAACGCCGCGTGGCCTGTTTCTACCCTGGTCTCGTTTGGGCGACCAGTTGTTTTTAGCGGGCCAGATTTGCGAACGAGACGGTGATGTTCTCTATCCTGGCAAGGTGGGCGGTGAGTTCGATCTTGAAACCGGAAAACTAGCTGCCCAGGCGTGCGCTTTGAACCTCTTGGCTGAATTGAGCGATGCTGTCGATGGCGACTTTTCCCGCGTGGTGCGCTGCGTGCGCATGAATGGTTTCGTCAATGTGGCGCCGGGTTTTCACGATGTGCCGCTGGTGATCAACGGGGCATCCGAGCTTTTTGTCGCACTATTTGGTGATGCCGGGCGTCACGTTAGAACCGCCATCGGGGTCGCGACACTACCCGGTAATGCGGCGGTGGAAGTCGAAGCTATTTTTGAAGTGCGTTAAGCACCCACAGAGGTACATAAAGCATGCAGGATTCACCTATTTTTCTACCCCTAAGGGAGCAGCGCGCACGCCTGCGGGCAGGCACCCTCACCGCGACAGCGCTAGCGGAGGCTTCTATCTCGGCGTATCAGCAGCGTGGCCAACACGACCATGCCTACCTCACCTGGAACGGTGAGCGGGCACTGGCAATGGCAAAAGCTGCCGATGCGGTGCTCGCCCAAGGTGGTGATGCGGGGGCGCTAATGGGCATGACGGTATCAATCAAGGATATCTACGCCGTGACGGGGCTGCCGACTTATGCGGGCTCTTCCCAACGCCTGCCGAAGCGCTGGGAGCGTCCCGGCCCGGTGGTGAGCACGCTATTAAAACAGCTGCCGTCTGTGATGGGTAAAACCCACACCGTTGAGTTTGCCTTTGGTGGACTGGGCACCAACGCCCACTGGGGATCACCGCGCAACCCGTGGGATAGGAATCAGCACCGCACGCCTGGAGGTTCTAGCTCCGGGGCTGGGGTGTCGCTGGTGAGTGGTACGGCGAGCTTAGCGTTTGGTACCGACACAGCTGGTTCGGTGCGTATTCCTGCCT
Organism: Halomonas sp. Cn5-12; assembly: GCF_021532545.1. NCBI lineage: Bacteria > Pseudomonadati > Pseudomonadota > Gammaproteobacteria > Oceanospirillales > Halomonadaceae > Halomonas > Halomonas sp. Cn5-12. The sequence continues at coordinate 25,805 of NZ_JAKGAY010000034.1, read as the reverse complement.
CTATGACCGGCGTAGCGGGGCTGAAAACCACCGCCGGGCGCTGGTCGACCGAGCAGATTGTGCCGCTTTCAAGCACGCTGGATACCCCGGGGCTGCTAGCGCGACGGGTGGATGATATCGCCTTCGCGTTTGATGCCCTAGATAGCTCGCTCAGCGGTCGAGATGAGCATGTTCCGGCGACGCCGTCTCTTGCTGATCTAACCTTTGGCGTCCCAGAAACGTTTTTCTGGGACGACTGCAGCCCGGGTATCGCGGAAACGGTTTGCTCGGCAATCAAACAGCTCGAAGCCGCCGGTGCACGAATAGTCACCTTGGAACTGCCTGGCATCGATGAAGCTTACGAGTTGTTCAAACTGGGCGGTGTGGCCGCAGCAGAGCTGGCCGCGTTTCTAAAGACTGAGCTGCCCGAGATGATTGACTGCCTAGACCCGAACGTTGCCGCCCGCGTCAAAGCGGCAGATGACATGCCCGCCTGGGATTATGTACGTCGTCGCACGATCTTGGACTCGCTCTATCAATCGGCCGCCGCTCGCATGGCGGATGTCGATGCGGTGCTGACTCCCACGGTGGCGATTACTCCGCCCACTCTTGCAAGTCTTCAACCCGAAGGCGCCTATCCCAAAGCCAATATGCATGCGTTGCGCAATACGGTGATCGCTAACTTTCTGGGTCTGTGTGCCTTAACGCTGCCGGTGGGGAAAGACGCCGTGGGCATGCCGGTGGGCCTGCAAGTGTTGGCGGGGCCTTGGCAGGACGCGAAACTTTTGGCCATTGGTCAGGCGATTGAAAACGAACTGGGGACTGGCTTGGAGATTCTTGGTCAACCGCCAGTGGTGTAATTGCTAATTTTTATTAGGTGCTCCCACCCACTTGCAGCGTAAACCCCACGTCGTGCTGACGGCGGTAAACGTTTTTGCCGCTTAGGCGCCGTATAAGTTCTTTGGCGGCTAGGCGGCCCATCTCTTCTCTGGGTGAGAGAATGGTGGTGAGCTGAGGAGTGACATGCTGGCCAAGCGGCAGGCCGTTAAATCCGGCAATCGCTATGTCGCCCGGCACATTGAGGCCCTGGCGATGTGCGGCCAGTAGTGCCCCAGCGGCTAGGTCGTCATTGGCAAAGTGAATGGCTTGTGTTTGCGGGTAGAGGGTTAATACCTGCTGTAAACTCTCCGCTCCTGCTTGCAAGCTGCCTAGCGTGTCGAGTTCCACCAACGGGGCTTCTATACCCTTCGCTTTTAGCACCTCTTGATGCCCTTCGTAGCGCATGCCTGCCCGGTAATCCTGAGACAGTCGCGCGCCCACATACACGATATGGCGATAGCCTTGATCGATCAGATGAGTCGCCATGCAGCGACCGGCCGCCACATGATCCAGCCCCACGTTAAGGTCCATGCCCTTGCCCAGCTCCATCACTTCCATGATGGGATGCTCCCAATTGTTCAGAAGCGTCTGGCAAGCTTGATTATGGCGTAGCCCAGCGGTAATCAGCGCCGAGCATGACCAGCCTAAGAACGTGCGCACTAACTGATATTCGCGGTCTAGATCGTAGTCGGTGTTGCCCAGCAGTATTTGATACCCCTCTGCCTCTAAGGTCTCTTGAAGGCCTTTGATAACTTCAACAAATACCGTGTTGATCAGAGAAGGCACGATGACGGCAATCAGTTTAGAGCGCGAAGAGGCGAGGCTGCCCGCCACGAGGTTGGGCACATAGCCTAGCTGCTCAACCGCTTCCAGTACGCTATTACGCGTGCGCTCGCTGACTTTTTCAGGATGATTAAGCGCTCGAGAAGCAGTGATCGGTGAGACGCCCGCAGCTTCAGCCACTTGGCTGAGCGTCACTTGATCTGAGCGACGACGCTGCTTAGCAGCATGCGAAAAGTCTCTAGACATTGGTCGAACGCCCCTATTGTTCAGCTTGTGATGACGAAAAGAATAATCTAAAAGGAATGGTAGCGCTATCATGACAGCGCTACCATTCAATGATAAAAGCTTCGAGCAGTCTTGCTAAACGTGGCTGCTAAAAACAACAGTGAGGTAGCGGCAGGTGAGTCAAGATCAACAGCAATCCCAGCAAGTCGGCGTGATTGGCTTAGGCGCCATGGGTATGGGCACTGCCACTGCGCTACTGAGCAAAGGTTTTCAGGTCACCGGCTGTGACATTGCCAGCGGTGCACGCGAAGTATTCAGCGCTGCTGGCGGTAATAGTGTCGCAACGCCCGCCGAGCTTGCCCACTGTGACGTTGTGTTGGTGATTGTTGTGAATGGTCAACAGGCCGAAGAGGTGCTTTTCGGGGCACAGGGCGTGGTTGCCCACCTAGCGCCGGGTAGCGTGATCTTGCAATGCGCCACCGTGGCACCCAGCCAAGCTAAGCAGCTAGGCGAGCGCCTTTCTGCGGCGGGGGTGTGGATGCTGGATGCGCCCATTAGCGGTGGCGCTGCCAAGGCTAAAAGCGGTGATTTATCGGTCATGGCCTCTGGTCAGCCGGAAGTGTTCAACAAAGCGCAGCGGGTATTAGATGCCATGGCGGCCAAAGTGTATCGCTTAGGCGATACACCAGGGGTAGGTTCCAGTATGAAGCTGGTGAATCAACTGCTGGCGGGTGTGCATATTGCCACTGCGGCCGAGGCGATGGCGCTGGGTATTCGTATGGGACTCGACCCCGAGGTGATTTATGAGGTGATTACCCATTCGGCGGGTAACTCCTGGATGTTTGAGAATCGCGTGCCGCATATCTTGAGCGGTGATTACACGCCGCTGTCAGCGGTCGATATCTTCGTCAAAGACCTCAATATTGTTCATCAAACAGGTCGCGAGCTTTCACTCGCAACACCGGTGGCTGCCAGCGCGTTGCAGCAATTTACCTCGGCCAGCGGCGCAGGCTTTGGGCGGGAAGATGACTCAGCGGTGATTAAGGTTTATCAGCGCTTATCGGGCATTGCGTTGCCAGAAGCGGCCAACGATGCCAAGGGAGCGAAGTAATGAGCCATCAGGGAATCGTGTTGGGCGCTATCGCCGACGACTTTACCGGAGCCTCTGATCTCGCCAATAACTTGGTGCGTGGCGGCATGCGCTGCCTACAGGTGATTGGCGTGCCGCAAGAAGCGGTGGACTTGCACGATGTCGATGCGGTCGTGGTCGCGCTCAAGTCCCGCTCCTGCCCAGTGCAAGACGCCGTGACCGATTCTCTGGCAGCACTTGAGTGGCTACGCGAGCAGGGCGCTCTCCAGCTGTTCTTTAAGTACTGTTCCACCTTTGATTCCACTGACGAAGGCAACATTGGCCCCGTAGCCGATGCCTTGCTGGAACGGCTTCATGCCCATCAAACGGTGATGGTGCCTGCATTTCCCGTTAATGGCCGCACGGTGTACCAAGGCCACCTGTTTGTCGGTGACCGTTTGCTGAACGATAGCGGCATGCAGCACCACCCGCTCAACCCCATGCAGGATGCTGATTTGGTCCGTGTGCTCTCCCGCCAAACGCCACACCAAGTAGGCTTGGCCAACCGGGCCGTACTCGCCAAAGGGGCTGAGGCAACCCGTACTCATCTGTCGACGCTCGCCGAGCAAGGCGTACGCCATGTGATCTGCGATAGCTTGGATGAGCAGGATTTGGACGTGCTGGCCGAAGCCACAGCGTCGATGGCGCTGGTCACTGGCGGCTCTGGCCTGGGGCAAGCGCTGCCCGCTCAGTACCGCGCACTCGGTTGGCTGGAAGACATTGCAGAGCCGGGGCGTTTAGCGCCTGCTACTGGCGGTGCCTTGGTACTGTCGGGTAGCTGTTCACGGGCCACGCTGGCGCAAGTGGCGGATTTCGTGGCCAAGTATCCTGACGGCGGTTTCGCGCTTGACCCGCTGGCGCTGGCAGAGGGCGAGCAGCAACAGCAGCAGGCGCTCGCGTTTGCGCGGCAGCGGCTATCCGACAACGCGCCGGTATTAATTTACGCCTCCGCCGATCCAGAAAAAGTGAAAAGCGCGCAAGCCTCACTCGGCGTGGAGCGAGCAGGGTACCTTGTTGAAGAGGCATTAAGCCAGTTGGCGGTAACGTTAGTGCAGGAAGGCGTGGGCCGGTTATTGGTAGCGGGCGGCGAAACCTCCGGTGCCGTGGTCTCCGCGTTAGGCGTGACGACCCTGCGCATCGGTGAGCAAATCGACCCCGGCGTGCCCTGGACTCAAGCCTCGCTGCCAGGCCGCGAGGCACCACTCTCGCTGGCGCTGAAGTCTGGCAACTTTGGCGGCGTGGACTTCTTCACCCGCGCCTTCGAGGTGCTGGCATGAGCACGCCCCTTCGTCATCATCACCAGAACACCCTGCGCGAGCAGATCAGCACGCTTGGTAAATCGCTGTTCGACCGTGGCCTCACCATGGGCTCCAGCGGCAACATCAGCGTGCGGTTAGACGATGGCGGCTGGCTGATGACGCCCACCAACGCCTGCCTAGGGCGGCTGGACCCCGCGCGTATTGCCCATCTGGACCCGCACGGCCAACTGCTCAGTGGCGATAAACCTACCAAAGAGCAGTTTTTACACATGGCTATGTACGCCGAGCGCCCGCAGTCCGGTGCCATTGTGCATCTTCACTCCACTCATTCGGTGGCGGTGTCGTGTTTGCCGGGGGTAGACCCCTGCGACTGTATTCCGCCACTCACTGCCTACTACGTCATGCGGGTGGGCAAGTTACCGCTGGTGCCTTATCACATTCCTGGCGACCCCCAGCTGGGTGAAGCAGTGCGGGGCCTGGCGGGCAAGCATAGCGCGGTACTGCTGGCCAACCACGGCCCAGTGGTAGCAGGCAAAAATCTAGAAGCGGCGGTGTATGCCACCGAAGAGCTGGAAGAGACCGCCAAGCTTTACCTGCTGCTGCGGGGCGAGAACCCGCGAGGGCTGACGCCAGAGCAGGTCGCCGAACTGGAAGCGCGTTTTCCACGTGACTAGCGACGCACTGAACAAAGCACTTAATAACGCCCATAACGACAAGAGCGCCCCATGATTCGATTAGCCGCCAACCTCAGCATGCTGTTTAACGAACACGCCTTTATCGACCGCTTTGCCGCTGCTGCAGAGGCCGGCTTTAAAGGGGTGGAGTATCTATTCCCCTATGCGTTTGCTGCGAGTGACTTGCAGCACGCGTTGAAAGAGGCCCAGTTGGAGCAGGTACTGTTTAATCTGCCGCCGGGGGATTGGGAAGCCGGGGAGCGTGGTCTTGCCAGCCTACCAGGGCGGGAATCGGAGTTTCGTGATTCGGTCACCGCAGCGCTGAGCTATGCCGAGGCCCTTAACTGCCCGCGGGTTCATGCCATGGCAGGGCTTTTGCCTGACAACGCGGATGCCGCGATCCAAGCAGAGCATCACACCACCTATATTAGTAACCTACGTTTTGCGGCGAACGAGGCGGCAAAAGTAGGCAAAGATGTCCTGATTGAGCCGATAAATACCCGTGATATGCCCGGCTTTTTTCTTTCCCGCCAAACGCAGGCCATGGCTGTGCTTGACGAGGTGGGCGCCAAAAACCTCAAACTTCAGTTTGACCTGTACCACTGCCAAATCATGGATGGTGACTTAATTCGTCACCTAGAGCGTCAGTTTAACGCTATTGGCCATATTCAAATCGCCGGCGTGCCTGATCGTAACGAGCCTAATGTGGGCGAAGTGCATTACCCCGCTATTTTTGAACGCTTAAGCGCGCTGGGGTATCGCGGTTGGGTAGGGTGTGAATACCACCCCAAAACGGCTACACGAGCGGGGCTAGGATGGGGAGCGCCGAGGGGATTAATCACGCATTAAGCAGCTTGTTCTGGCCAGCGCCAGTCGCACATACGTTCACTAATACAAAAACAACGCAACATTAGGAATCGCATCATGCACATTGCCATTACCGGTGCCGCTGGCTTTTTGGGCCAGCGCCTCGCGCAGCAGTTGATCCAGCGTGGTGAGCTGCGTCAGCAATCGATCACGCAGCTAACGCTGATTGACCAAGTAGAAGCGCCGTCGCCCTCAGCAGGCACGATTACTGTGGTGTCGCGAGCAGTGGATATTACTCAGCCGCACGCATTAGACGAGGTGTTAGATCAGCGCCCTGACGTGATTTATCACTTGGCGGCCGTGGTCAGCTCTGCCGCAGAAGCCGATTTAGAACTCGGTATGCGTGTCAATTTTGATGCTACGCGGTCATTGCTAGAAGGCTGTCGTGCCCGTGGCATGCACGACACGCGCTTCATTATGGCTAGCTCCGTGGCGGCCTATGGCGGCGCACTGCCTGATGTGCTTGACGACATGACCGCCCTGCATCCGCAGAACTCTTACGGTGCCCAAAAGGCCATGTGCGAACTGCTCATCAATGATTACAGCCGTCGTGGCGAGATTGATGGCTTGGTGCTTCGCTTGCCCACCATCGTGATCCGCCCCGGCCGTCCAAATGCCGCGGCCTCCAGCTTTGCCTCCAGCATTTTGCGTGAGCCGCTCAATGGTGAAGAGGCCATCTGCCCTGTGCCCACCACCCTTGAAATGTTTGTGATGTCGCCGGGCAAAGTGGTCGATGCGCTGGAGCATGGTGCCCAGGTACCTCGTGAAGCACTCGCACCGTTTCGCGCGTTTATGCTGCCGGGCATTACGGTGAGCGTCGCCGCTATGCTTGAAGCGCTTCGCACGGCGGCCGGGGAGCAGGCCCTAGCGCTCGTTAAACATGCACCCGACCCGCGTATCGAAGCCATTGTCGCCAGTTGGCCCGCCCGCTTTGAAACTGCAAAAGCGAGTCAGCTTGGCTTTGTCGGCGACGATGACTTTACCCAAATCATCGATAGCTTTATGGCTGAGCAGCACCCATGAACGGCTATTGCCCATCTGATTCACCCCACTGCCGATAGGGCAGAACGCCACAAGGAGACGCCAACGCCTCCTTCACTACTCACCCTCACAACAACATAAAGAGGGATTTATCATGACCAAGCGCTTCACTCGACATGCACTCGTGACTGCTATCAGCGCCCTGGCGACGGCCAGCATTGCACTGCACGCTCAGGCAGCCACGGATATCAGTTTGGGGCACACGCTCTCTTCCACCTCTCACTACTCGGTAGGTGCCGAGGCGTTTAAAGAGACACTAGAACGTCTATCCGACGGAGCCTTTACGGTCACTGAGCACGCCTCCGGCTCTCTCGGTGGCGAGCGAGAAATGATCGAAGGCCTGCAGATTGGCACCGTGGATGTGGTGATTACCTCTAGCGGCCCACTGGGTAACTTTGTGCCGGAAACCTACGTGCTGGATTTGCCGTTCCTGTTTGAAAACTACGACCAAGCCCGCTGTGTGCTGGACAGCGAGATCGGTGACGAGCTGCTGGCGAAGATGAGCGATCATGGCTTGGTCGGTATGGCGTGGTCAGAAAACGGTTTCCGTCACCTCACTAACAGTCAGCGTGAAATTGCTAGCCCAGCGGATGCGGAAGGGTTACGGGTCCGCACCATGGAGAACGCAGTACACCAAGAAGCGTTCCGCCAAATGGGCGCACGACCAACACCGATGGCGTTCCCGGAGCTATTCACCGCGCTTCAACAAGGCACGGTCGATGGCCAGGAAAACCCGATTACGGTCATTGTAGCCACCAACTTCTGGGAAGTGCAGGACTACCTTTCCCTGACCGGGCACGTTTACTCACCGGCCATCGTACTGGGCTCACCGATCTTGCTAGATGGCCTCAGCGAAGAGGAGCGTGACTGGTTTATGCAGGCCGCAGCAGCTTCGGTAGACGCCACTCGCGAAGAAGTATCGCGCCTTGAGCGGGAAGGGGTTGCGCTGTTGGAAGCCAATGGGATGACAGTAAGAACAGAGATCGACCCTGCTCCTTTCCAGCAGGCAGTAGAACCCGCCTACGAAATTTTCACCTCACAGTATGGTAGCGACATGCTAGAACGCATCCGTGAAAAAGCGGGCAACTGTTAAGCACTTCCTTCACTGCGGTCTCTGGCGATGCCAGAGACCGCCTAGGCACGGTGACCTTTTATGCTAGCGGTATTGCTTCGTTTAGAGCATCAGTTAACCCGTATTGCCCTGATGATTGCTATGTTGATGTTGGTCATATCGGTCACGCTCAGCTTCTATCAGGTGCTTACGCGATTTTTGTTTAATGCGCCCTCTACCTGGACCGAGGTGGCATCTAGAACGTCCATGATTTGGTGTGTGTTTATGGCCGCTGCCGCTACGTTTCGTGGTGGCTATATGATGGCGGTTGAGGTCATCTATAAATGGATGCCTGCGCGTCTGCTCATGATGCTGGAAATGGCGATTGTGCTGTGCTGCCTATTGGTATTGGGCGTGTTAGTGCACTACGGCATTCAAATGACGCTGCGAGTGAATAGCCAGGTGATGTCGGGCATGAACATTTCCATGTCCTGGGCCTATGCCGCGATTCCCATGGGTGCTAGCTTTGCGATGGTGTCAGTGATCGCCCGTTTAGCCGCGCAGCTCAGTGGCCGCGAGAAAGTAGGGCCAGAAAACAGCGAAGTGCTGACCGATGAGCCAACGTCCACCCATGCGTCGCGTTCCAAAGAAGGAGCGTCCTCATGAATATGGTGATTGGACTATCGCTGATCGTGCTCTTTACCTTTGGCGTGCCGATTGCGATCTCTATCGTGCTCGCTTCTATTATTGGCATCGAGTTCTTTACGCGCCTGCCGTTATTACTTGTTCCACAGCAGATGTTTATTGGTATCGATAAGTTTCCGCTGATGGCGATACCGTTCTTTATTCTGGCGGGTAATTTAATGGCCGCCGGGGGCATTTCACAACGCTTGGTGGACCTTGCAAAATCCATCGTTGGGCGCGTGCAAGGCGGCCTTGCCATGTCCTGCGTCTTAACGTGCATGATGTTTGCCGCGGTGTCCGGCTCCAGCGTGGCCACAACCTTTGCCATTGGTGCCATTCTGATTCCAGCCATGGTTAAGCACGGCTATCCCAAACCGCTAGCGGCCTCTATTCAGGCGTCATCGGCGGAACTGGGCGTGCTGATTCCCCCTTCTATTCCGCTGATTCTGTATGGCGTGAGTACCGATACCTCCATTGGGCAGCTGTTTCTGGCAGGTATTGGGCCCGGCATTTTGATTGGTATGGCGCTTATCATCTTTCTTTACCTGTTCTGTAAAGTGCGTGGCTACGGTAAAGATGATTACAAAGACAGCACCGGTTTTATGATTTCGCTTAAGCGTGCCTGGGTGGCGCTGCTGATGCCGGTGGTGGTGATCGGCGGTATTTACGGAGGGATTTTTACCCCCACTGAAGCGTCGGCCGTGGCGGTGTTTTTCGCACTCATTGTGGGCGCGTTCTATTACCGCGAATTAAAGCTTGCTGACCTAGGGCCTATCTTGCGCCAAAGCGTGATCTCAACGGCGGCGGTGATGTTGATTATTGCATCGGCCGCGCTGTTTAGCTTTTTGTTAAGCCGCACAGGTTTACCGGCACAAATTGCCACGTTGGTCACCAACACCATTGAAAGCCCGATGATGTTTTTGCTGGTTGTGAATGCACTGCTGCTAATTGTCGGCATGTTCATTGAAACATCGGCCGCGATTTTAGTTCTGGCCCCGATACTCACGCCGATCGCGATTCAGTTTGGTATCCATCCTGTCCATTTTGGCTTGGTAATGGTGGTCAACTTAGCGCTGGGCATGATTACGCCGCCTCTTGGGGTGAATCTTTTTGCGGCTTGCGCTGTTGCCAAAATCTCCATTGATCAAATGCTGCCGTGGCTGGTGCGCTTTGTGCTAGTAGTGCTGGCGTGTTTGATGGCGATTACTTATATGCCTTGGATTTCAATGGGATTAGTGAATATCTTCTACGGATAGAAAAGACATTACATTTAATAAAGATAATAAAGGAGTGATAAATGTCACATTTAATGACCTTTCCACCGCAGCAGGCACTGATTGGTGGAGAGTGGATAAAGACGACGGCTACGTTACAGGTAGAGGCCCCTGCCACTGGAGAGCCATTGGCGCGCATTGCACGTAGCCAAGTGGAGGAGGTAAATGCAGCAGTAAAAGCAGCACGGCTGGCCTTTTCCGGACAGTTAGGCGAGTGGGCTCATTGGTCTGCTCGTAAGCGCAGCGAATGGCTGTTGCGCTTTGCCGATGTGATCGAGGCACATCATGAACAGCTAGCACAGCTCGAGTGCGCCGATACCGGTAAGCCCATGACCCAAGCCAAAGGGGATATATCCGCCTGTGCACGCTATTTTCGCTTTTATGGTGGGGCGGCGGACAAGATTCACGGTGAGACCATTCCCTTTGAAACCGACTTCGCGGTAATGACACTGCGCGAGCCTTACGGTGTGTGTGCCCAAATTATTCCTTGGAACTATCCCTCTCAAATTTTCGGGCGCTGCGTGGCGGCTGGACTCGCCGCAGGTAACACTATCGTGCTTAAGCCCGCCGAAGATGCCTGCCTGAGCGTGCTGCGCATGTCGGAACTGGCGGTACAGCATGGGTTGCCCCCTGGTGCACTCAATGTAGTGCCGGGGCTAGGGTTTGAAGCGGGCGCGGCGCTGGCTGCCCATCCTCAGATTGACCACCTCTCCTTTACCGGCTCACCTGAAACCGGCACACATGTTGCCCAAGCGGCCGCGCAGCACCATGTGCCGGTCACGTTGGAGCTAGGTGGGAAATCGCCTCAACTCGTGTTTGCCGATGCAGATTTGGAGGAAGCGCTGTCTGCGGTGGTACGTGGGATTATCCAGAATGCTGGTCAGACCTGTTCCGCAGGTAGCCGTCTGCTAGTACAGCGTGAAATCGCTGATAACGTAATTGATAATCTATGCAAGCGCTTTAACGCCCTGCGCTGTGATACCGGTGAAGCCGATGCCGACTGTGGTCCATTAATCAACGCGCGCCAAAAAGCTAAGCTGGAAGAACGTTTGTCGGCGGCCAAAGCCGATGGCATTCGCGTCGCGGCTATAGGAAAACTAACGTCGAGCGTACCATCCGGAGGCCATTTCGTGCTGCCTCAACTGTTGACCGATATTCCGGATGGGCATGAAGTGCTTCGGGAGGAGCTGTTTGGCCCCGTGCTGGTGGTGCAGGTGTTCGAGGATGAAGCCGAAGCGCTTGCACTCGCTAATGCCACCGATTTTGGCCTGTGTGCCGGTATTTGGACTCGCGACGGCGGACGTCAGCTACGCTTGGCAAAAGGTATCCGCAGTGGCCAAGTGTTCATCAATAACTACGGAGCTGCCGGTGGCGTAGAGCTTCCCTTTGGTGGTGTTGGACGTTCAGGACATGGTCGGGAAAAGGGCTTTGAAGGGCTGAGAAGCTATACACGTATCAAGACTATCGCTATCAAGCACGGCTAGCACGGACATCTACGTAAAAGGAGTTATTATAATGACAACATCTCGCCAAATAGGCGTCGTCGGCGTAGGCCTGATGGGCCACGGGATCGCCAGCAGCCTGCTACGTGCTGGCTATCAGGTATGTTTTCTTGAACACCCAGGTAATCAGCCAGTGGATGATCTAGTGGCCGCTGGCGCCAGTGCGCTGAGTTCTGGTCGGGAGGTGGCACAGAGCGCAGAGGTGGTGATTCTGTGCGTTACTGGCTCGCCTCAAATAGAAGCCGTGTTGTTTGAACCCAATGGCGTATTAGAAGGGCTAGTCCCTGGCAGTGTTATCGTAGATTGCTCCACTGCTCTACCTAGTTCGACAGAAAAAGTCGCTGTCAGAGTCACGGAGGCAGGCGGACGCTTTATGGATGCCGCCATGACACGCACGCCTAAAGAAGCAGCAGAAGGGCGGCTTAACTTGATTGTTGGCGCGCCAAAGGCGCTGTTCGATGAAATGCTGCCTCTGCTGCAGGGTTTTGCCGAAAATATTGCCTATGCAGGCGAAGTTGGTGCGGGACACACTCTTAAGCTGTTGCACAATTTTGTTTCGCTTGGCTTTTCTGCGGTATTGGCGGAAGCCACTGCCGCTTCACGTAAAGCAGGCATCAGTGATAATGCTTTGCTTGATGTGCTTGGTGCAGGCGGCGGTGGGGGGGTCGTGCTTGAGCGGTTGCGCCCTTATATCGCTGACAATGACCCTTCTGGATTCAGGTTTACGATTGCCAATGCAAGCAAGGATCTCGGTTACTACCACACAATGACCCACGACTTAGCTGTGGAAGGTGGTATTGCCAAAGTCGTTCGAGATTTATACCAATCGGTGGAAGATCAGCAACTATCAATACCTGAGCTAATCGGCGTATTAGAACGCCGATAGCCTGAGCATCAACGCCGCCCATACGCCATTAAAAACACGTCTACAGCGCTGGTGATCTGGTGCTTTAGCTCGTCATCCGTGGGCGGTGGGCGTACGCCCATACGAACTTCTTTGGTCAGCATTCCCTGCCACATGCTGCAGAGTTGATCGGCAGCTAGTGCGGGGGCGGGCAGGGTGAGGTGGCCTGCGCTGGCCAGTCCTTCCAGTTTTTCCCGCAGCCACTGGCTAATAGCCCAGGGGCCTGCCTCAAAAAAAGCCTGTAACAGCTTGGGGTACTGCTCGCCCTGCTGACTCATCACCCGTTCGACCGCCAATACATGGGGCTCCAGTACAAAGCGCACCATGCCGATGCCTACCTCGATGAGCGATTGGCGTACCGCGTCGTGGGTGTCGGGGAGCTGCTCTAACCCTTGCCGAATTGTTGCGGTTTCTCGCCGTATCAAACCCTTACCAGGGCGGAAGACCCACACCTTGTCGCACGCATTGCCACCGTGCTGGCACCGTACCCAGGGGCGACTCCCGAACAAATCGAAGCCTTGGTCGCGCGTCCTATCGAACAGGAGCTACGCACCATTGCTGAGATTGATGTGCTGGAGTCTACCTCGCGGCAAGGCATTGCCGTGCTCAGCCTGGAACTGAGCGACGCGGTGACCAATGTCACGCCGGTGTGGAGCCGCGTGCGCGATAAGCTCAGCGATGTAGCGCCCTCGCTACCGGAAGGCGTGCAAACGCCGGAGTTGTTGGATGACCGTGGCTATGCGTTCAGTATTGTGGCCGCGCTGCGCTGGACGTTGGATACCCCGCCCAATCCACAGCTGATGGAGCGCTATGCCGAACGCCTAGAAGATCAGTTACGGCAGGTGGCGGGCACCGAATATACCCACCGTTTTGGCGTCGCCGGGGAGCAGGTCGAGGTGATGGTAGACCCGCTGGAACTGAATGCGTTAGGACTCTCGGTTGGTCAGCTTGCCGGGGCCATTGAGGCGAGCGACGGCCGCCGCACGGCTGGCGAGGTGGTCACACAAGGGCATCGGCTAACGGTGGGCTTGAGCGGCGAGTTTGATGCGCTTGACCGGCTGCGAGAGATCAACGTCACCACCCAGCAGGGCCAGAGCGTCAAGCTAGGGGAAATTGCCGAGCTGCGCCGTGGTGTTCAAGACCCACCTAGCGCGGTGGCGCTGCTAAACGGTGAGCGGGCCGTATTTGTAGGTGCTCGTATGGTGCCGGGCCAGCGTATCGATGCGTGGGTTGAGCGTGCCCAGGCGCAACTAGCGGCGTTTGACGATGAACTGCCGATAGGGCTGGCGGTAGAAGAAGTCTTTGAGCAGGCCAGCTATACCAACCAGCGTCTCAGTGATGTAGCGATTAGCCTGCTGATGGGCCTGGTGCTGGTGGTCGCGATTCTATTTCTCACGATGGGATGGCGCTCTGCGCTCACCGTAGGGCTGGCCATTCCGGCGACGGCGCTGCTCACCCTGGCGCTGTTCAAGCCGCTGGGGATGGAAATCCACCAGATGAGCATCATCGGTATTATTGTCGCATTGGGGCTGATGGTGGATAACGCCATTGTGATGACCAATGCCCTGCGTGAGCGCTTCCTTCAGGGGGATTCAGCGCTGGCCGCGACTCGGGATGCGTTGCGCCATTTGGCGGTACCGCTGCTCGCCAGTACGCTCACGACCATTTTGGCGTTTATGCCCATCGTGCTGATGCCAGGCCCCGCCGGTGAGTTTGTCGGGCCGCTCGCCATGGCGGTCATGGTGGCGCTGGTCAGCTCTTATCTGATTTCGCTGCTGCTGGTGCCTGCGCTTTCGCCCATGCTGCTGGCCAAGGTAGCCGCTAAACCGCCTGCCCCGCGGGATAATATAATGAAGCGGGCGTTTCGCGGCACGATTCGCAGCACACTGCGCCACCCCGTGGCGGCGATGGTGATCACCCTCTGTGTGCCGGTAGGTGGAATAGCGCTGATGCCAACGCTAGACGTAGCGTTCTTCCCTCTCGCCGACCGCGACCAGTTCCATATTGAAGTGCGCTTGCCCGCCGCCAGTAGTATCGCCAAGACAGAGGCGCTGGCCCACGAAGTAGAGAGCATGGTGCGCGAGCTGCCGGGTGTAGTGCGTGTCTCGTCGTTTATCGGCGAAAGTGCGCCGATGATGTATTACAACGTGTTAACTAATGAAGATAACAACCCCGCCTTCCTTCATCTGATCGTCGATACGGTATCGTTAGAGGCCACCAATCAACAGGTGCCGGGGCTGCAGCAATCTCTGGATAAGCGCTTTCCTCAAGCCCAAAGCGTTGTGCGCAAATACGAGCAAGGCTCGCCTTTTAAAGCGCCCATTGAGCTTCGCGTGTATGGCGATGATCTGGAGGTGCTCTCCTCCCTGGGCCTGGAGCTAGCGGGCCTGATGCACCAGCTTCCCCAGGTAACCCACGTGCGCGCAGGGATGCAGCGTGATTTACCTCGGCTAGTGCTTGATGTCGACCACACCGCATTGAGCGATGCAGGGCTGACGACGCAGAGCCTGGCGGAACAGGTAGGTGCTGCCCTCTCCGGCCAGCCTGCCGGTATGTTGTTGGAAGATACACAACAACTACCGATACGTGTGCGTTATGCCGATGGGTGGCGTACTGATGCCGAGCAGCTAGCTGCACTGCGTTTGGTGAGTGACCAAGTGGCTGAAGGCTTACCGTTAGCGGCTGTTGCTGAAAGCTATCTTGCCCCTTCATGGAGTGTGATTACCCGACGAAATGCCGAGCGAGTGCAGCTGGTGCAAGGCTATTTAGTGGCGGATGCGCTACCGGCCGTATCCATGGCGCAGTTAGATGCCAAGCTTCAGGCAGCGCTTGAGAACGGTGAGCTGACGTTGCCCGCTGGATACCGTATTGAAACAGGGGGCGAGGCCGCTGAGCGTGATGAGGCCGTCGGTAAACTACTCGCCTCGGTGGTGCTGCTGGTGATTGCCATGGTGGCTACGGTGGTGCTGGCGTTTAACTCCTTCCGCCGCGCCGCCATTGTCTTTATCGCTGGAGCACAGGCCATGGGCATGGGGATTGTGGCGCTGCTGATGAGTGGTCATGCGTTTGGCTTCGTGATTATCGTCGGCATTATGGGATTGGTCGGTGTCGCCATTAACGCCACCATCATTATTATTGCCGCCTTTGATGACGATCCGGCCGCCCGGCAAGGCGATATAGACGCGATGCTCGCGGTCATCAGCGGCCCCACGAGTCGGCACATTGTGTCTACTACTATCACTACTTTTGCGGGGCTCATTCCTCTTATGGTGGCCGCAGGCGGGCTATGGCCGCCCTTCGCGCAAACCGTAGGCTTTGGATTACTCTTGGCTACGTTGGTGTCGTTTTTCTTTACGCCAGCACTCTACAGGCTGTGGGTGGCCTCTTCTGGTGGTGAAAGCAGTCACAGCTGATGCCATAGCATCGCCAGACAGCCGTTCACTGCGCGGCAAGAGCAAAGGTGAGGATAAGGGGCCAAACGGCCCCTTTATCGTTGATTCATCTAGCGGGTGGCGGCGAAAGAGGCGGTGGTGGAGTGATCCACCGCATCCGCCAGCATCTCGGCGGTGATCGCAGAGAGTGTCCAGCCCAGGTGGCCGTGGCCCGTGTTGTAGAACACCGTCGGCAAGCGGCCCGGGCCCACTTTGGGCAGCATGTTCGGCATCATCGGACGCAGGCCAGCCCAGGGGACGACCCGCTGGGTGCTGACACCGGGAAAGCACTGCTCTACCCAGCGCACCAGCGGCTGAATGCGGTCGTTACGAATATCGCGGTTCGCGCCGTTAAACTCAGCGGTACCGGCCACGCGGAAGCGGTCGTTGCCCAGGCGGCTGGTCACCAGTTTGGTTTCGTCATCCAGCAGGCTCACGGTGGGAGCGGCCTGTTGCGAGGCTTCGTCGTCCAGCTGCACGGTGATCGAGTAGCCCTTCACCGGGTAGATATTGACGCGGTCACCCAGCTTGGCGGCGATGGCACGACTGCCAACGCCCGCACACACCACCACGCTATCAAAGCTTTGGCGTATTTCTTCCCCGTCGATTGAAGCGCTGACCCAGGCACTGTTTTCATCCGCACCCAGGTTGGTCACCTGATGGCCGTAGTTCAGCTTCACGCCGCGTTTAGCCGCGGCCTTGGCGAGGCCGTTGGTGTATTTGTGAATATCCCCTGTGGCATCGCTTTCGGTAAAGAAGCCGCCGTAATAGCTACCCGCCAGCGTGGGTTCGATGGCGCGCATTTCCTCCGGGGTCACGGCACGGCGCTCAAGCCCGCCTTGGTGCAGAAGCTGTGAGACCTTAGCGGCATGCTCGTAGCCCACTTTATCGCGGTAGATATGCAGAATGCCTTTCTGTTTCACGTCAAAGTTGATCTGCTCGTCTCGCGCCCACTGAAACAGATGTTCCCGAGCTGCAATGGCGAGACGCGCTGTTTCGGTGGTGTTGTCGGCATAGCGAGGAATGGCGGCGATGAACTCGGCAAACCAGCTCAGCTTGTGCCAGGTAGGGCGAGGATTGACGAGCAGCGGGGCGTCGTTTTTCAGCATCCAGCGCAGGCCTTTGATGACCGTAGGCCAGTGGTTCCACACCTCTGCGTTGGAGGCAGACAGCTGCCCACCGTTGGCAAACGAGGTTTCCATGGCGGCGTAGCGATGTTTTTCGAAGACGGTGACGTCGAAACCGCGCTTTACGAGGGCGTAGGCACTGGTGATGCCAGTGATCCCACCGCCAATGATGGCAATGCGTTGCATGAGTCTCTCCACAGATTGTATGAGCGTCGGGCGATACCCCCAGCAAACATGTTTGCTAGGCGTACCCCTTCCGTCATGGAACCTGAGAGATTCACGCCGATGAGGTGGCGCTTGCTCCTTCGGTGGGCTGAGTGACGCAGTCATCAACCGCTCTTCGGAACGTAATAGTAAAACGTTAGCCGTTGCGGTCCGTTGGCCTGAGAGTTTCCGGGGTCGTTGCTCCTTCGGCGCTGGTGTCGTACACCAGTCTCTCCCGCAAATGCGTACTTAACGTTGTAACGCGGCGGTGCTAAAAAGGGAATAGGCGAAAAGTGGAAGCCGCTCAATCGCGTGGTTTTGCCAGTTTGCGTGTTTTCACACACAATGCTCGCTATCTTCAACTCGCTATTCTCGATCAATTATCTTCAAGCAATGGACAACGCGCATGCAGGCAAACGGATTTTTTGAGGGCATTGGCGAGGCGATTGGCGATGCGATCCGCATCGTGGTCGAGTTCTTGCTGGGTATCTTCACCAACTTTTTCGGTGCCTTCGACGACTTTATCGGCGGGCTGACGCGCTCGCTGGGGATTAACGACTCGTTTTTAAGCCTAGCCATACTGCTGATTGGCCTGCTGGTGCTATGGGGCGGGCTGCGTGCGTTTTTGCGTGGCTCCATTATTGGCGGCATTTTCCGCACGCTGATTGGGCTGTTTATCCTGTCGTGGCTGATGATGTAGCGCCCCGACCACCGACCCACGCCTGCGCAACGCCGCAGGCGATCACTAGCCCACAGCCGCTTAACTGCAAAGGCGAAAGCGCTTCGCCAAACAGGCTCCAGCCAAAAATCACCACCGCCGCCGGCTCACAGTAGGCCAGCGTGCCGTATAGCGCGGTGGGCAGGCGGTTAATCGCCATCACTGCACACAGCAGCGCCAAAAAACCGGGCACAAGGCCTGCAGCTAACAACCACGGTACTTGCCATGCGCTGGCGGTTAGCCCTGCTGGCTGCCATAGCGCAAACGGCAAGATCACCAGCGCCCCGACCGCCAACTGCCAGAAGGCGCAGGTGCGGTCATCCAGGTGGCGCGGCAATCGGCGGTTCGTCAGGATAAAACCGCTGTAAGCTAGCATGGCCGCTAAGCCAAAACCCATGCCAATCACGTCCTGCTGATCGTCCAGGTTGAGCCGAAACTCCTGCATCATCGCGAACCCAAACAGCGCCAAGCCAATGAGCGAAACCTGCGCCGCTGCAAGCCGTTCGTTAAATAGCGCATGGGCCGCGATAGCCGCCACAATCGGCGCGAGATACACCATCAAAATGGCGTTGGCCATTTGGGTGTAGTTCATCGCCTGCACGTAAAACAGGATGAACGCCGCCAGCAAACTACCGCTAATCACCACCTGCCGCCCTGGCAGTGTAGTGAGCCCTGCATGGCGTTTTGTCAGCAGTAAATAGCCGAGCAAAAACAGCGCCCCCAGCCCCAACCGGTAGAAGGTAATGCTCTCTGCATTCAGCCCGGTGATGCGCGAGATCACGCCGATGGTGGCCATGCCCACGGCAGCCACTATCGCTAGCAATAGGCTGGAAGGAGCAATGGTGAGCGAGGGAGTCGGTAGTGGCATGCTGGTCGTCCTTGAGCGAGTTTCATGAGCATATGACGCATTGTCATTTGCTTCTTTGGTGCATTTTGTCATCATCTGCACTCTTTTTGTGCAAAGGCGAGTGCGATGAAAACGGATCTTGGCAAGATGCGCGGAGAACGAACGCCGCGCCCCCGGGTAGGCTGGCGAGATGCCTGCTGGTCGTGGCTGGGTGCCTTTACTGGCATGGCGCTGATTTGCTGGCTAAGCGCCGAGTGGCTCTCCCAGCAGCTGTTGATCGTGGGCTCGTTCGGGGCAACCTCGGTGCTGATTTACGCCGCCCCGGAAAGCCCCTTTGCCCAGCCCAGCCATGTGCTGTTTGGCAGCGTGCTCTCTGCCTGTGTGGGCGTGGGCTGCTATCAACTGTTGGGGGCCACGCCGCTTTCCATGGCGTTGGCGGTGTCGCTCTCCATTTTGGTCATGCAGCTTACCCATACCGTTCACCCGCCAGGGGCTGCCGCTGCGCTGATTGCCGTGGCAGGCGGTGCCAGCGTGCATCAGTTGGGCTGGTGGTATCCGCTGATCCCCATTGGCGCAGGCTGCATCGTCATGCTGGTGGTGGCGATTCTGGTCAATAACCTGGCGCGCCACCGCCGCTATCCGCGCTACTGGTAGCGCTGTAGCTGCGCTTCCAGGGCAAAAATATGCGCATCTTCGGTGCCCAACTCGCGCAGCGCTTGGGCGAGGTTCAGCAAGTAAGCGCTGTTGGGGCCGCTGGGGCCATGGGCCTGGGCTATTTGCTGGGCGATATCGGCCAGCGGGGCATCGCCTAAAAACGCCGGGTTGTCTTCGCTGGCCAGATAAATCAGCCCCTCGCTAGGCGCTTGGTCGGCGTCAGGGTTACCCGCTTCATCCAAAAACGTCAGCGTGACTTTTTCCCGCAGGTAGCCGTTTTTCTCCCGCACATCCAACGGTGCGAGCACCTCTGGGGTGATGCGGTAGGCCATGCCGTGACACACCGCGCCTTCGGCCCGAATCAACGTCGCCACACGCCCCGGGGCTTCGGGGGTGCCGCGATGGTCGTGGGAGCCCTGCCAAAAGCGCCGCGCCCAGCCGGTAATGGCCGCAGGGCGGCGCTCCAGATAGTCGAAATCAGCCTTCCAAATCAGCGAACCGTAGCCAAAAAGCCAGATATCCGCATGGCCGTCGAAGAAGTTTCTTTGCTGGTTTAACGTCGTGGTATCAAGCAACATAAGCGATCTACATTTGTGACCAAAGTGGCTGCACGCGCATGGCGTTAACGGTGGTTCATCATCCGGGTTATACGATTGATTTACCAGCCAGACGTAGTGCTCTATGACGCGGGGGTGGATGTGCATCACGACGACCGTCTAGGCTACCTCTCACTGAGCAGCGACGGCCTCTACGCCCGCGACCGCTATGTGCTCGACCTGTGTCGCCACGCGGCCTTCCCGTGGCGGCGGCAGACGTACTGGCGGCTCATTAACGCTCCGATTGAAAAGGATGAACGCGATGCGCGCTATTTTTCTGGTCGATAACGGCTCTCTGCGGCCTCAGGCAACCCACAGCCTGCGCCGCGTGGCGGCAGCGTTGAGCGAGACGCTAGGGGAGACTGTTCAGGCGGCCTCGCTGTTGCACTCCAATAAAATCCCCGCTGAAGAGGTCGACGGCATTCCCGCCATTACGTTAGGCCCCGCCGCCGAACGCAGCGCCGAGGCAGGCGCCACCGAGATTATCGTGCTGCCGTTTTTCTTCGGCCCCAGTAAAGCGCTAACGGGGTACTTGCCGGAGCGAATGGCCGCGTTGCAGGCACGCTTTCTTAACGTGTCGGTGCGGGTTGCGCAGCCGCTGGTGGATGAACTGGGGAATAACGACCTGCGCTTGGCACAGCTGTTGGCCGATAACGTACGTGCGCAGCTGTCTGAACAAGGCGCTGCCAAGATCGCACTGGTGGACCACGGCAGCCCTATCCCCGATGTTACCGCCGTGCGTAACCGCTTAGCGGGGCAATTGAGCGTGCTGTTGGGCGACGACGTGCATTGCGTGGCGGCTGCCTCCATGGAGCGCCGAGAAGGCGACGCATACCGCTTCAACGAGCCGCTGCTGGAGCATCTGCTGGATACGCCCGAGTTCAGCGCCAGCGGCGACGTGGTGCTGGCCATGCTGTTTCTCTCGCCTGGTCGCCATGCCGGTGAAGGCGGTGACATTGCCGAGATTTGCGCCGCCGCCCACCAGCGCCACCCAGGCCTGCGGGTGCGGCCGACGGCGCTGGTGGGCGAGCACCCTGCGATTGTCGATATCCTGACCACGCGACTTCGCCAAGCACTTGATGGCGAACGCTTTCTACTGGAAATGCCCGCCCAGCCGCCAAACGCCTGATGACCGGAAACGCGCCGGGGAGATGTAACGTCGCCCAAAGGCGCGTAGAATCGCGTGCTTTTGCACGCGTGCCGCTCTTCCACCAGGGCTATTTCGCCAACCAGGGTTTCTATCTTGATCGCAACCGCCAATATCACCATGCAGTTCGGGGCCAAGCCCCTGTTTGAAAACGTCTCCGTCAAGTTCAATAACGGCAATCGCTACGGCTTGATTGGCGCCAACGGCTGCGGCAAGTCTACCTTCATGAAAATCCTCGGCGGCGAGCTGGAGCCCTCTTCAGGGCAGGTGATGCTGGACAGCAGCACGCGGCTGGGCAAGCTGCGTCAGGACCAGTTTGCCTACGAAAACGAGCGGGTCATCGACACCGTCATTATGGGCAACGCCGAGCTGTGGAAAGTAGCCGCCGAGCGGGAGCGGATCTACTCGCTGCCCGAAATGAGCGAAGAAGACGGCATGGCCGTGGCCGACCTGGAAGTGCAGTATGCCGAGCTGGATGGCTACACCGCGGAGTCCCGCGCGGGCGAGCTGCTGCTGGGGCTGGGCATTCCCATCGAGCAGCACACCGGCCCCATGAGCGAAGTCGCCCCCGGCTGGAAGCTGCGCGTGCTGCTGGCCCAGGCACTGTTCTCCGACCCGGACGTACTGCTGCTCGACGAGCCTACCAACCACCTGGACATCAACACCATCCGCTGGCTGGAAGATATTCTGAAAGCGCGCAGCAGCACCATGGTGATCATTTCCCACGACCGCCACTTCCTGAACAGCGTCTGCACCCACATGGCCGACCTGGATTACGGCGAGATCACCCTGTTCCCCGGTAACTACGACGACTACATGACGGCGGCTACCGCTGCGCGTGAGCGTCAGTATGCCGACAACGCCAAGAAAAAAGCGCAAATTGCCGAGCTTCAGCAGTTCGTCAGCCGCTTCTCGGCGAACGCCTCCAAGGCCAAGCAGGCCACCTCCCGGGCGCGGCAGATCGACAAGATCAAGCTAGAAGACATCAAGCCCTCTAGCCGGGTGAGCCCGTTTATCCGCTTTGATCAAAACAAGAAGATCCACCGCAACGCGGTAAACGTCGATTCGATTACCAAAGGCTACGACGGCGAACCGCTGTTCAAGCGTTTTTCCATGACCGTGGAAGCGGGCGAGCGGATTGCCATTATCGGCCCCAACGGCATTGGTAAAACCACCCTGCTGAAAACCCTGGCCGGTGACCTGCGCCCCGATGCTGGCGAAGTGAAGTGGACCGACGCCGCCGAGCTGGGCATCTTCGCCCAGGACCATGCCGACGACTTCGCCAATGACGCCACCCTGTTCGAGTGGATGAGCCAGTGGACCAAAGGCGGCGAGCAGGTGGTGCGCGGCGCGTTGGGCCGCATGCTGTTTTCCAGCGACGATATCGGCAAATCGGTGAAGGTGATTTCCGGCGGCGAGCAGGGGCGGATGCTGTTCGGTAAGTTAACGCTCACCAATCCCAACGTGCTGCTGATGGACGAGCCCACCAACCACCTGGACATGGAATCCATCGAAGCGCTCAATTTGGCGCTGGAGAACTACCCCGGCACGCTGCTGTTCGTCAGCCACGACCGCGAGTTTGTCTCCAGCCTGGCCACGCGCATCATCGACATGCAGCCCGATGGCATCGTCGACTTCAGCGGCAGCTACGACGACTACCTGCGCAGTCAGGGCGTGATCTGAGTCAGCCGATGATCTGCGCGTAAGTGGATTCGCTGGCCGGTTCTCGGTCAGCGTCCAGCATGTCGCCGCTGAAGGTCTCGTTCATCTCCTTGGCGAGCTCTACATACACGTGCATCTGCTGATTGCGGCGTTTATGCAGCGGCGGCTTCACCAGCAGGCTCACACCACGGATCGGCTCGTGGGTTTCTCCCCTCAGCAGGTCGGGCATTTCCCCCGGCGGAAAAGCATTGGCCACGGTGATAGGGTTGGAGGGCTGCTGGCCGTCGATCAGAAAGACTTTCTTGATGGCGTCGTAATGGGCGCCTTTTTCCCTCAGCCACTCGGTCAGTCGGGCATCGGTCGAGGCATCCGGCTGATGGAAGATGACGAACAGCGAATGCTGTTTTACCTTGCCGGTTCGTTTGGTGGACGGCGGCGGCGGAGGCTCTTCAGCGGGCGGGGGCGTGGTGTCCTTGGCCACGGCGGGGGAGGGCTCCACGGCCTTTTTCCTGGCGAGCCGCCGCTTGGGCATGACGACGTAGATGAAAATCAACGCGGCCACCACGCCCAGTAACAAGGAGGCGAAAGCCAGCAGTACGGAAAGAGAAGTCATATCCATGGAGTGAATCCCTGTTGTCCGTTAACGCCTAGGCGCTATTCAACCGCCAGATGGAAGCATTGAGCGCCATAGACGGCCAGGCTGGCACCGCGCAGAGGCGCATCTTCGGTCATGTAGACCCGCCAGCCGTCGGGGGCGAAAGCGTGCCCCGTCATGGCGGCGGCTCCCACCAGCAGTAGCGAGACGAGCAGCGCCAGCAAAGAGCCGAACATGAGCGACCTATCCAGCAGTAGGGATATCGCGTTAAAACGATAGAATCAACAGATTAACAGTGTTTCACGCGTTCAAGGCATAAAAAAAGCACCACCTGAGTGATGCTTTTCATGCTTAAGGGTTCCCCCAAGTGGGGAAACCCTGAACACGCGTTGGCCTGAAACGTTTAGCCGATACGGTCGTAACCGTTATTCAGGAAAGGATAATCGGTGTAGCCCTTCTCATCGCCGCCATAGAACGTTTCATGGTTCGGCTCGGTGAGCGGGGCGTTCACACGGAAGCGTTCCGGCAAATCGGGGTTGGCGATGTAGGGGCGGCCAAAGGCCACGGCATCGGCGGTGTTTTCCTTGATGCGCGCTTCGGCACGCTCGGCGTCGTAGTTGCCGCAGTAGATCAGGCTGCCGCTGAAGCGCTCGCGCATCTGCTCGCGGAAACCATCGGGAAAAGTGATATCGCCACCTGCCCAGTTGGGCTCGTTCAGGTGCAGGTAGGCCAGGCCGCGCTTGGAAAGCTCTTCGGCCATGTAGAACGCCATGGCTTCCGGCTCGTCGTCGGTCAAGCCGAACAGCTCGATGAACGGCGTCATACGGATGCCGACACGCTCAGCACCAAACACTTCCACGACCGCATCGACCACTTCCAGCGGGAAGCGGGCACGGTTTTCCAGCGAACCGCCGTACTGGTCGGTGCGCTTATTGGTGCCGGTGGCCAGGAACTGGTTCAACAGGTAAGCGTTGGCAGCGTGTACTTCGACCATATCGAACCCGGCGCGCTTGGCGCGGATGGCCGCTTGGCGGTAATCATCCACGATACCGGGAATCTCGTCGGTTTCCAGCGCACGCGGCGTGCTGGTGGGGTGCTGACCAGCGGTGCCGTCTTCAAATTCAACAAAGCACTGAGCGCCTTCCCCTTTCAGCGCGCTGGGGGCAACCGGCTGCTGGCCGTTGGGCTGCACCATTTCATGGGAAACGCGGCCCACATGCCATAGCTGCAGGGCAATCCGGCCACCTTTGGCGTGAACCGCGTTCACGACGCCTTTCCAGCCCGCTTCCTGCTCATCGGTCCAGATGCCGGGCGTGTACACATAGCCACGGGCAGTGGGAGAGATGTTAGTGGCTTCGCTGATGATCAGGCCCGCACCGGCGCGCTGGCCGTAATAGGCTTCCTGCATTTTACCCGGCACGCTATCCGGCGTGCGCGAACGGGTCAGCGGCGCCATGATGACGCGGTTAGGAATGGTCAAGCTACCTAGCGTGGTGGGGGTAAACAGCGTCTCGTACGCCATAGGGCAAAACTCCTTTGCAGCAGTGGGTATCATCGTGGCAAACAGAATAGACCAGTTTACTAGTAAGCGCCAACAACGATGCTATGCCCTAATTAATGGGGGCGGACGCGCAAAACAAAACCCCGCCGAGGAAATGAGGCGGGGTTAGAGGGTGAATAACGTTTGTTCAGTGCCGTTGCCAAGGCCAGCGACGCTTAACCGGCGTATCGATTTGGCTAATGGCGCTGGTGAGCGGCAGCATGATCGCGCTGAGTTGGCGGTGGCAGACGGCGCTGCTGAGTACACCGGGACACTGTTTGAGCAGCAGGTCGCACTGTTGGGAGGCGATGAATAGCTGCTCCACGACCGCAGGCGCGAACAGCGGCTTGGCCTGCTGGCAGCAGCGGGTCAGCTCGCGGGAGAGCATGGAGAGCATGCTGGTGTCTAGCCAGCAGGGCAGCGGGTCTTCCAGCCGTCCGGCAATCGAGTGCTGAATGGCTTCAAACGAGGTGCGTAAAAATAGCAGAGTTTGACGAAGCTGACGCTGTTCACTGGTCATGGGACGTTCCTTCACCTCAACGGCTCTTTCTCTGCCAGGGGGATGGCTGAAAAGAGAGTGTTTCTCATTTTCATCTTTTGGTGAAGATAGCCTCCTTCAATCGCAGTGTCAATCCCGCCTTATTCACGAGGGCGCTGATTGAGCGGTCTGAAGGTACTGGCTGTTGGCATTGCTTATCAGGATTCGCATCTTCAGCGCGAGTGGCTGTTGAGTAATGCCAGAACGCAGCCCTTTTCCTACTTACTTATAGCTCTTTGGAATCAATGGCGGCCGTCCAAGCAGCCGTGATCGCCGACCGCCGCTCCGGTCGCTCGCTTTCTGATGCTGTGGTGGTCTCGCAGGAGCGTCAGCTCAGTGCGGTCAGCTTCGGCAGCCCCTTAAGCAAGGTCGGCCACCACTTGTCGGCGGCGGCACCCAGATGAACGGTGATTCGCCGAGCGTGCAGCCTCAGCGTGGCGGCGACCTTCAGCACCTGCTCGCGCATCCGGCTGAGGCTCCAGCCTTGCCGGGTCT
>NZ_JAKGAY010000033.1:0-37264 GCF_021532545.1 Halomonas sp. Cn5-12 | reverse complement strand
CGGGCGACGAAGTCACCGGTAACGAAACCCGCGTGAAAGTCGTCAAAAACAAGGTGGCACCGCCGTTCCGGCAAGCTGAGTTCCAGATCCTTTACGGCAAAGGTATCTACCACGCGGGTGAGGTTATCGATCTTGGCGTGCAGTGCAGCCTAGTGGACAAAGCAGGCGCTTGGTACAGCTATAAAGGCAACAAGATCGGCCAGGGTAAAGCCAATGCGGCGCAGTACCTGGAAGAGCATCCTGAAATCATGAACGAGATTGAAACTCAGATTCGTGATCAGCTACTGGCCAAGGCGGAGCCGAAGAAGGAAGAAGCGCCTGCCGCTGATGTGGCTACAGATAGCGATGATGATCTGCTTTAAGCCGCTACCTCCATTGCATGTGCTAAGAGGGAAACTCGATGTTTTCCTCTAATGTGGATGCTTCTGCACGTGAAGTAGCGATTCAACTACTGGCTCGGCGCGAGTATTCTCGCGCCGAGCTGGCGCGTAAGTTACAGCAAAAAACTTTTGATGCCGATGAAATCTCTGCTTGCCTAGACGCCTTGGCCGAGCAGTCGCTGCAGTCCGATGCACGCTTTGCCGAGAGCTTTATACGCTCGCGTATTTCCAGAGGGCAGGGCCTAATTCGCATTAAAGGCGAGCTTCGCCAACGCGGGGTTGACCAGGAAACTCAGGCCGCCGCGTTGGCAGCAGTAGAAGAGCGTGAAGCGGTAGACTGGTTTGAGCTTGCTCGAGAAACGCTGGAAAGGCGTTTTTCCACTCCGGGTGATTCCCCCAAAGAGCGTGCCAAGCGCGAGCGTTTTTTAGCAGCGCGTGGGTTTGATTTTGAACAAATTCGCTATGCTCTTTCCTGTTTGTAGCCCCGCTCAGGGCTGTCTATAGCCCCGCTCAGGGCTGTCTATAACCCCGCTCAGGGCTGTTACTGCCCTAGCTTACAGCGGCTTTCTTCCTGTTTATTTCTTCTCTGTTTGGGCCGTCTGTTTTGGTTTTGCCACTAACTGCGGCTTTAGTCGTTTGACAACTGCGTTATAATGGTCCCTTTGCGACCCCAGCGGGTGGCGGCGACAGCGCCCTGGGGCATCACGCTTTCTTGTTACGGATACCCTATGAAAAGCGCAGAGATCAGACAGGCCTTTTTAACGTTTTTTGAAGAGCACGGCCACACGGCTGTTCCGTCTAGCTCGCTGGTGCCGGGCAACGACCCGACGCTGCTGTTCACTAATGCGGGCATGGTGCCTTTCAAAGATGTGTTTTTGGGTCGTGACCCTCGCCCCTACGTGCGTGCCACCTCTGCTCAGCGCTGTGTGCGTGCCGGCGGCAAACATAATGACTTGGACAACGTAGGTTACACTGCGCGCCACCACACCTTCTTCGAAATGCTGGGCAACTTCAGCTTTGGCGACTATTTCAAACGTGACGCCATCCGCTTTGCCTGGACATTTTTGACCGAAACCCTGGGGTTACCCAAAGAGAAACTCTGGGTCACCGTACATATCAGCGACGACGAAGCCGAGCGCATCTGGAAAGATGAGATCGGTATCGACCCCGAGCGTTTCTCCAAGCTGGACGAGGACAACTTCTGGCAAATGGGCGACACCGGCCCTTGCGGCCCCAGTTCTGAGATCTTTTTCGATCACGGCCCGGAAGTGTGGGGTGGTCCGCCCGGAAGCCCTGAAGAGGATGGCGACCGCTACATCGAGATATGGAACCTCGTCTTCATGCAGTTCGAGCGCGATGCCCAAGGCACCCTCAATCCACTGCCGAAGCCCTCTATCGATACCGGCATGGGGCTGGAGCGTGTGGCGGCTGTCATGCAGGGTGTGCACTCCAACTACGAAATTGATCTGTTCCAGAATCTTCTTAAGGCGGCAGCAGACGCCACGGGACATAGCGATACCACCGCGCCCTCGCTACGCGTCATCGCTGACCACATTCGCTCCTGTGCTTTCTTGATTGCCGACGGCGTACTGCCCTCCAATGAAGGCCGCGGCTACGTGCTGCGCCGGATTATTCGTCGCGCCATTCGCCACGGCCACAAGCTGGGCGCGGCCGAGCCGTTCTTCCACAAGCTGGTGAGTGCGCTGGATGCCGAAATGGGTGATGCCTACCCCGAGCTGCGTGAGGCCAGCGAGCAGATTGCTCGCGTGTTGCTGAAAGAGGAAGAGCAGTTTGCGCGGACGCTGGATCACGGTATGGGCTTGCTGAACGCGGCGCTCGAAGAGCTGCAAGGTGACGTGCTGCCCGGCGAAACCGTGTTCAAACTCTACGACACCTACGGCTTCCCGTTCGATTTGACTGCTGACGTGTGCCGAGAACGTGAAGTGACACTGGATGAAGCCGGTTTCCAGCGTGAACTCGAAGCTCAACGCGAACGCGCTCGTGCCGCCAGCCAGTTTGGCGCGGATTACACGGCCTCTATCGAACTGGACGGCGAAACCCAGTTTACCGGCTACGAGCGGCTGGAAGACCAAGCCACCGTGACCGCCATAGTGGACAGCGAAGGCAATGCTCTGGCGGCTCTGGAAGCGGGCCAGAAGGGCACCGTGGTGCTGGACCGCACGCCATTCTACGGCGAGTCCGGCGGCCAGGTGGGCGATACTGGCTACTTGCACGTCGATGGTGGTCGTTTTCAGGTGAACGATACCCAGAAACAGAGTGGCCACCACCTTCACCAGGGGGTAATGGTCGAAGGGAGTCTGAGTGTCGGCGCCAACGTACGCGGTGAAGTGGACGCCAGCCTGCGCAGCGCGACCATTCGTAACCACTCCGCGACCCACCTGCTGCACAAAGCACTGCGTATGGTGCTGGGCGATCACGTTCAGCAGAAGGGCTCGTTGGTCAACGCCGAGCGTCTGCGTTTTGACTTTAGCCACTTCGAACCGATGACCGCAGAGCAGCTTGCTGAGGTCGAGCGCATCGTCAACGAGCAAATCTTGGCCAACGCGCCGACCAAAATCGAGCAGATGAGCCTCGCCGATGCCAAGGCCAAAGGCGCGGCAGCACTGTTCGAAGCCAAATACGCTGATAACGTGCGCGTATTGACCATCGGTGCCGATGACTTCTCCATCGAGCTTTGCGGCGGTACCCACGTCAAGCGCAGTGGCGACATTGGCTGCTGCCACGTGGTCAGCGAAGTAGGTATTGCCTCGGGTGTGCGTCGTATTGAAGCGATTACCGGCGAAAACGCACTGGCGTATTTCCGTGAGCAAGAAGCCCGCGTTCAGCGGATTAGCGAACGCTTAAAAACCAAGCCAGAGCAAGTGGAAGCGCGTGTCGAATCGCTGGTGGAGCGCAACCGCAGCCTGGAAAAAGAGCTCGAGCAGCTCAAAGCGAAGCTGGCGAGCGCGGCGGGTAGCGATATGCTCAGCCAAGTGCAGGAAGTGGGCGGCGTGAAGCTGCTGGTAACTGAGTTGGATGGCGTGTCTGGTAAAGATCTGCGCGGCGTATTGGATCAGCTGAAAAACAAGCTAGGCTCTGGCGTGATTATGCTAGCCACTGCTGACAAGGCCGCTGGTAAAGTCAGCCTGATTGCTGGGGTCACTTCTGATTTAACTGGCCGTGTTAAAGCGGGCGAGCTGGTTAATCATGTGGCCTCCCAAGTGGGTGGCAAAGGGGGTGGGCGCCCTGATATGGCTCAAGCAGGCGGCAGTCAGCCCGATGCGCTGCCGGATGCGTTGAACAGTGTCCCGGCTTGGTTGGAAAACACACTTCGCTAAATAGAGAGGCCGGTGGCATTATTTGCTACCGGCCTTTTTGCTAGTTAGGAAAGCTGGCAACAATAATATTCACCCTCCATTCCCGAACGTAAAGGAAAAACGGCATATGGCACTATACGTACAGAAGTTCGGCGGCACTTCGGTGGGCTCTGTCGACCGTATCAAGGCCGTGGCGGAAAAAGTTAAAGGCTTTCGCGACCAGGGCCATCAGGTAGTGGTTGTTGTCTCCGCGATGAGCGGCGAGACCAACCGCCTGACCGAAATGGCCCATGCTCTGAACGAGGATCCCGCCCCGCGTGAAATGGATATGTTGCTCTCAACAGGGGAGCAGGTGACCATTTCCCTACTGGCCATGGCGCTACAGCAAATTGGCGTGTCGGCGACCTCGCACACGGGTGCCCAGGTAGGGATTCATACCGACAGCGCCTACACCAAGGCGCGTATTCAGCGTATTGAAACTGACGATCTCAAATCTGACCTGGATGCAGGGAAGGTCGTGGTGGTCGCTGGTTTCCAAGGCGTAGACGAAGACGGCAATATCACCACGCTGGGGCGTGGCGGCTCTGATACCACCGGCGTGGCGCTTGCTGCCGCCTTGGGGGCTGATGAGTGCCAAATCTATACCGACGTAGACGGTGTTTACACCACGGACCCCCGTGTATGTTCCAAAGCGCAGCGCCTTGAAAGCATCACCGTAGAAGAAATGCTCGAACTCGCTAGTTTGGGCTCCAAAGTGCTGCAAATTCGCGCTGTTGAATTCGCCGGTAAATACAACGTGCCGCTGCGGGTACTGTCTAGCTTTGAAGACGGCCCTGGCACCCTGATTGTTGCAGATTCAGACCAAGACGAGGATTCTATGGAAGAACCGCTAATCTCCGGTATCGCGTTTACCAAGAACGAAGCCAAACTCACCCTGCTGAATACGCCGGATGTACCTGGTGTGGCTTCACGTATTTTGGGGCCGATTGCCGACGCGAATATTGAAGTAGATATGATCGTCCAGAACGTTGCACCAGCTGGCGATTACACCGACTTCACCTTCACCGTGGCAAAAGGTGACTATAAAGCCACCAAAAAGCTGCTAGAAGAGACCGTTATTCCTGACCTGGGCGGCGGTGAGCTGCGCGGCGATGACAACATTGCCAAAGTGTCGCTGGTCGGCGTTGGCATGCGCTCTCATGCGGGTGTTGCCTCTAAAATGTTCCGCGTATTGGCCGATGAAAACGTTAATATCCGTATGGTCTCTACTTCAGAAATTAAAATTTCTGTCGTAATTGACGAAAAACATATGGAGCTTGCAGTTAACGCCTTACACAAAGCGTTTGGTCTCGATAAGTCCGATATCGAATCTGAATAACAATTGTGGCCTAAACCTTCTACGCTGAAGTTACTCGCTGCCGTGTGGTGGTGAGCTTTCTTTCAACGGGAGGGTAAGGTGTCATAGGGGCCAAAGCCTTTGGTGGCAGGCGTCACCATGCCGCATAATGGCATGGTGACGCCGCTGGCGGACACATCCCGTTGTATAAAACGTCTGAGAAGGAGATCAGCCATGCTCATCCTAACCCGCCGCGTTGGCGAAACGCTGATGATCGGTGATGAAATCACCGTCACAGTATTAGGTGTGAAAGGTAATCAAGTGCGCATTGGTGTGAACGCACCAAAAGATGTCGCGGTTCACCGTGAAGAGATCTATCAGCGCATTCAGCGTGAACGTAGTAGTGAAAGCGAAGCAGAATAAATGGCTGTCCGTGTTACGCTCATTAAAGGGCGTTTAAGCGGTGATTTTAGGCCGGCGCGAAAAAAAATCGGAATAAGGCTGGACACCAGCCATCAAAATCGGTAATATTCGCGCCGTGCCGTTGAGGAGAGGTGGCCGAGTGGCTGAAGGCGCTCCCCTGCTAAGGGAGTATAGGGTTTATAGCCCTATCGAGGGTTCGAATCCCTCTCTCTCCGCCAACTGCATGATGTAGCATCGTAATTTGATACGCGCCCGTAGCTCAGCTGGATAGAGTACCTGACTACGAATCAGGTGGTCGGAGGTTCGAATCCTCCCGGGCGCGCCAATTTGCAAAGCTAAGTGCTTGATGTTACACTGATTTCATTGCTTGAGGAATTAGGCAATGACTGAAAAGCGCCCGTAGCTCAGCTGGATAGAGTACCTGACTACGAATCAGGTGGTCGGAGGTTCGAATCCTCCCGGGCGCGCCAGATTTCAAAACCCGCTCTTTAATGAGAGCGGGTTTTCTGTTTTCTAGCCTGACTAACGTGGCTCGCGCGTTAGTCTTGCGATCGTGTAAAGCGCCCCCGCAACTTTGCGGAAGGGCGCTTTTTTTTGGCTCGTAGGAAATGAGGTGGGTCGAACCCGCGTATGGGTCGAAAAAAAGCGCCTCGATAGGCGCTTTGACTCAGCAGGTTCAACGGCGGCTGGTTCAGGCACTTCGCCCGGCTTAGGCGGGTTCGTAGGCGGCGAGGAGGCTTGCGCTAGGGGTGGTAAGGCTGCCGAGAAGTGCCTCCAAGTCGGTCAGGCGCTTCAGGCGCTGAAAGTGCTGGTCGGCTTCAGCGTTGCCTTGACGCATCTGGGCAAGCCACTGCTTCACCAGCGACACGACCACACGGTCAGGAAGGTGTTGACGCTGGAGCGCGGCGTACTCTTGCAGTACGCTGGCGCGCATTTCCCAAGTGGTTTCCGCCAAACGTTCGCCGGTTTGTTGCCAGTAGCGAATCCGAGGTGCCAGCCAGGGGTCAGCCAGCGCGCTGCGTCCGAGCATCACATCGCAGCAGCCGGAGAGTGTGCGTGCCTTCCAGTAATCCTCAAGCGTCCAGATATCGCCATTGGCCACCACAGGGATCGAGACGTGGTGGCGTACTTTGCCAATCCACTCCCAGTGAGCGGGTGGGCGATATCCCTCGTCCCGTGTCCGGCCATGTACGACCAAGCGCGCTGCGCCGCCTGCTTCCGTCGCCTGCGCACAGGCCACCGCCAAGCGGCGATTGGCAAATCCCAGGCGAATCTTCGCGGTCACCGGAATTGCGCCGTCTAGCGCCTCTGCGACCGCTTTGACGGCCTGGTAGACGCGGTCTGGCTGGCGCAGTAGCGATGCGCCGCCGTCGTGGCGGTTCACCAGTTTGGCTGGGCAGCCAAAGTTGAGATCCACGCTAATGGCTCCAAGGGCTAGCGCCTGGCGGGCATTTTCGGCTAGTGTCCTAGGGTCGGAGCCGAGTAGCTGCAGATGGACGGGTACGCCGCTAGGCGTCGCTACCGGGCGGCCGGTGAGTTCGGGGCAGTGTTTGTAAAACACCCGTGGGGGAAGGCGGGTATCCACTACCCTGACAAACTCCGTCACCGTCCAGTCGAAACCGGCCTGGCGAGTCAGTAGATCGCGGGTGAGCGCATCAATAACGCCTTCCATCGGTGCAAGACCGATCTTGCCTTTATGTAGTAAATTAACAACCATGACTTCCACTATGGCGCGATTGCATTCTATCCTGAATGTGGCAGGTTAGTGTATTACCCTTATTGCGCCAAGCGCCGTTAGAGGCGTTTGGCGTGCCAATAACCCTATAAAACAAGGAGAGCACGCTATGCAGGGGTCGGAGTTACTCCAAGAGGGGCTCGCTCTAATGGGCCTTGGTATGGGCTTTGTTTTTGTTTTTCTTACTATTTTGGTCATTAGCGTTACGCTGATGTCGAAGTTGATTGACCGCTTTCAGCCTGCTCCAGTGGCAGCGCCAGCGGGTCGAAATAGTGCAAAAACACCCGCCAGTAACGGCCAAAATGACGAAGTTGCCGCGGTGATCAGTGCTGCAGTGCATCGTTACCGCTCGTCCCGCCGTCCGTAAGACGCACGCTTTTGTGTGTTTATTTCGCTCTGATGGCTATTTTTTTGTTAAATTTACTACAAATCCATAACGCTAAACTGTGAGCCACGACCATGAATGAAACAAAACGTCCTCTGGGAATCACTGATGTTGTCCTGCGCGATGCGCACCAATCGCTGTTTGCTACGCGCCTACGCTTGGATGACATGCTGCCCATCGCCGAAAAGCTGGATAAAGTCGGCTACTGGTCTCTGGAAACCTGGGGCGGTGCCACTTTCGATGCGTGTATCCGTTATTTAGGAGAGGACCCGTGGGAGCGTATTCGTGCCCTTAAAGAGGCGATGCCGAACACACCTCAGGCAATGCTGCTGCGCGGCCAAAACCTGCTGGGCTACCGCCACTACGCCGATGACGTAGTTGATAAATTCGTCGAGCGCGCTAAAACCAACGGCGTTGACGTGTTCCGCGTGTTTGACGCCATGAACGACCCGCGCAACCTGGAGCGCGCCATCAAAGCGGTTCGCCAAGTCGGTGGCCATGCACAGGGCACCATTTCCTACACGGTGAGTCCGGTACATACCCTGGATAGCTGGGTAGATCTTGCCAAAACCATTGCTGCAATGGGCGCAGATTCTCTGGCTATCAAGGATATGGCTGGGCTACTCACGCCGTATACCGCTTACGATTTGGTCTCACGGCTGAAAAAAGAGCTCTCCATTCCAGTGCATTTGCACTGCCATGCGACGACCGGCTTATCCACGTCGACCATCCTGAAAGCGGTCGAAGCGGGGGTTGATAACGTCGATACGGCGATCTCCTCCATGTCGATGACCTATGGCCACAGTCCGACTGAATCCGTGGTTGCCATGCTCAAAGATACTGACCGCGACACTGGGCTAGACCTGGAGTTGCTGGAAGATATCGCGGGCTACTTCCGTGAAGTGCGCAAAAAGTACGCTTCTTTTGAAGGTTCGCTGCGCGGCATCGATTCGCGCATTCTGGTGGCCCAGGTCCCGGGCGGCATGCTCACCAACATGGAAAGCCAGCTAAAAGAGCAGGGCGCTGGCGACAAGCTGGATGACGTGCTGAGCGAAATCCCCCGCGTACGCGAAGACCTCGGCTTTATTCCGTTGGTGACGCCCACCTCACAGATTGTGGGTACTCAGGCGGTTATGAACGTCATGATGGGTGAGCGCTACAAGTCGATCTCTAAAGAAGTGCAGGCGCTGCTGAAGGGCGAATACGGCTCTGCCCCGGCACCCTTCAATGCCGAATTGCAAAAGCGTGTACTGGAAGGCGGCGAGCCGATTACTTGCCGCCCGGCAGATAACCTCTCTCCAGAAATGGACAAGCTCGCGGCCGAGCTGAAAGAGAAAGCCAGCGCCGATAGCATTCGCCTTGCCGAGGGCGAGCGGGAAGTGGATGACGTGCTGACCTATGCGCTGTTCCCGCAGATTGGCCTGAAATTCCTCAAAAACCGCGACAATAAAGACGCCTTTGAGCCTGCGCCCGAAGCGCCTCAGGCAGCCGCCCCAGCTAAGGCAGAGGCTCCCGCAGCAGCACCTGCGCCTGCCGGTGGTCCGGAAACCTACACCGTGAAGCTCAACGGTAAGGCTTACGTGGTCGAGGTGTCGGAAGGTGGCGAGATTGGCGATATTCAGGAGCAGCCTGCTGCACAGTCTGAGGCCGCCGCCCCAGCGCCCAGCGGTGAAAGCATCGATGCGCCGCTGGCCGGTAACATCTTCAAGGTGAATGTACGCCCAGGCGACCAAGTGGCCGAAGGCGATGTGGTGATTATCCTGGAAGCCATGAAGATGGAAACCGAAGTGCGTGCCAGCAGTGCCGGTACGGTATCGAAAGTCAACGTCAGCGAAGGCGATAGCGTCGCTGTTGGCGATGCACTGATTGAGCTTTAAGGGCAACTCGGGAATGGATAAATTAATTACCTTATGGGAAGGCTCCGGGCTCTATAATCTGGAGCTGGGCCAAGCGGTTATGATCCTGGTAGGGCTTGGGTTGCTCTACCTGGCGATCTACAAGAAGTTTGAGCCCCTGCTGCTGGTGCCAATCGGGTTTGGCGGTATTCTTGCCAATATTCCTGAGGCAGGCTTGGCGATTTCAGCGCTGGATCAAGCGATTGAAGTCGCCAAGCCCGCCGTGCTGCAGCAAATGGCTACAGCGTTGGGCGCGACGCTAGATCCGCTGACTGGGGTAGAGGGTTGGCGCGAGACGCTGAAAGCGATTGCCCATGATTCGGCGGCGCCGGATCAGCTGCGCGCCGCGAAAGATATTGCAGTGAGCGTCGGCTACAGCGACGGCATGCTGTATAACTTCTACAAGGTTGCCATTGGTTCTGGTATCGCGCCGCTACTGATCTTCATGGGCGTAGGGGCGATGACCGATTTTGGCCCGCTGCTGGCCAATCCGCGTACGCTGTTTTTAGGGGCGGCGGCGCAGTTCGGTATCTTTGCCACGCTGTTTGGGGCGGTGCTGCTGACCTCCATGGGCATCATGGATTTCTCGCTCAATCAGGCGGCAGCGATTGGTATTATCGGCGGGGCAGATGGCCCGACCTCTATCTATGTGTCCAGCGTACTTGCGCCGGAGCTGCTGGGGGCGATTGCCGTGGCGGCCTATGCCTATATGGCGCTGGTGCCATTGATCCAACCGCCGATCATGCGTCTGCTGACCACTGAAAAAGAGCGCAAGATCACCATGACGCAGCTGCGTCCGGTCTCCAAGCTCGAAAAAGTGGTCTTCCCGCTGATGCTGTTGATCGCTGTGGCGCTGTTTCTACCGGACGCGGCACCTCTGCTAGGCATGTTCTGCTTTGGTAACCTGATGCGCGAGTGCGGTGTGGTTGAGCGCCTTTCCGATACCGCGCAAAACGCGCTGATCAATATCGTGACGATCATCCTCGGGCTCTCTGTGGGCTCGAAACTGATGGCCGATAGCTTCCTGGCGTTTGAAACCCTGGGTATTCTGGGACTGGGGATCGTAGCCTTCGGCATCGGCACCGCCGCTGGCGTATTGATGGCCAAGCTGATGAACCTAGTCAGCAAAATGCCCATCAACCCGCTGATTGGCGCGGCGGGTGTGTCTGCCGTGCCGATGGCGGCGCGTGTGGCGAATAAGGTGGGTCTGGAAGCGAACCCGCATAACTTCCTACTGATGCACGCCATGGGGCCGAACGTTGCTGGGGTCATTGGTTCGGCAGTGGCTGCCGGTGTGATGATCAAGTACCTGGGCTAAGCGGCTAGTTAGACAGCACGTCTGCCGCTATAGAACGCGGCTTACCGAGCAAGCGCTCGTGTAAGCCGCGTTTTTTTATGTTCGCTGTAGCTCAATGGATGTTTTAAGGCGGTTTTCCAGTCCGCTGATATCCAGCTCGACATCGCGTGGCCAGCCAATGGTTAAGCTCACTCCGTTGCCATCGTACTCCGCCTGTTGCACGGGCAGTGCCTGCTCGTCGCACCAAGCGCGGGCTTGCGCTTCGTGGGCGAAGCGGACCTTTAATAAATAGCTATCCCGCTCGACGACTTCCCGGGTGGGCAGCGTTTCCAGCCCGGCATTGACCGCCTGCGCATAAGCGCGTGCCAAACCTCCGGTACCTAACTTGGTGCCGCCAAAGTAGCGAATCACCACGCAACCAATTTCGCCAATCTGGCTGCCCTGCAACGCCTGGAACATCGGACGGCCTGCGGTTCCGCCGGGCTCGCCGTCGTCGGAAAAGCCAATATGCGTTTGCTCTCCAGGAGGTCCGGCGATAAACGCAGTGCAGTGATGGCTGGCATTCGGGTGGGCAGCTTTGGCCGCTTGAAGCAGCGCGTCGAAGGCGTCGGTGGTAGGAGCGTGGCACACCCAGGCCAAGAACTGACTCTTTTCAACGTCAATCTCGGCGGTGTGCCATGTCTCAGGGGCTAAATCAGGGACTCGATAGCGCAAATAGTACTCCCAGCAGGGTGGATAACGTTAATGGTGCCGGGTTTCCGTTGCGTGGTGGGCTACGCCCATTACCATGCCCAGCACCTGGATATCACAATTATGCAGGAAGACTTCGGACATCGCTGCATCTTCGGGCCATAAATGAATGCCTAAACGGCTGATAGAGAGCTGCTTCAGCGCCACTTCCCGCTGGTTAATCGTTGCTACGACGGTTTCTTGATGAGCGTCGTGCTGGTGGCGATGAATGATGATGACATCGCCGTCGAAGAGGTTGCAGTCGCGCATGCGATCGCCGCGAATACGCAGGGCGTAGGTGTTGCGACGTGTGACGCGAGGGGGTGTGCACGCTTGGCGCGCATGTGATGAGGCGCTGCGAGACGCTAGTGGGGTAGGCGTCGATGGCGCTACCGGTTGAGACAGCGTCTGAGAGGGTACGTAAGAAGGTACGTGAGACGTTACCTGAGGGGATAGGCAAATCGTCATAGTGTGTTCTCCCATGCAGCGCCCGTTGCCAAGGCGTTTGATTGAGTCGATAGCTGTAGTTTTATTCTGTGGTGTCTATTTATACAGTTGTTACAGTATAAGCCTGTTTTTGCATACAGTGCTAGTGCTGTCTCACACCTGGGTTTCTTACGCGGAAATTGAGACAGGTCACGCTGCGACCCAAGACCGCAGAGCGTGACTGGCGAGAAAGGGCCTTTCCGTGTAGAGTTCGACCCAAAATCAACGTGCCTGGAGTGTCTTTTGAGCCTGTGCCTGCAAGCCCGACAATTGGCCTGTGAACGCGACGACCGTTGGCTGTTTGAAGGGCTCGATCTCGATATCCAAAGCGGTGAGATCGTGCGCATTGAAGGCCCCAACGGCAGCGGCAAGACAACGCTGCTGAAAATACTCTCCGGGCAATTAACCGATTACCGTGGCGAGCTTTACTGGAATGGCGAACCCATGCGCCAAGCCCGTGAACATTTTCTCGCCAATTTACTCTATTTAGGTCATGCCCCAGGCGTGAAAGCAGGCCTGTCACCGCTGGAAAATCTAGCTTGGTATCAGGCGCTTAGCGGAGAAAAGGGCAGCGAGCCTGCACGTGAGGCAGCGTTGGCTGCCGTTGGGTTGGCGGGGTTTGAAGATGTTCCTGCCGGCCAGCTTTCCGCCGGGCAGCAGCGGCGCGTGGCGCTGGCACGCCTGACCCTGACCCAGCGGGCGCTGTGGGTGCTCGACGAGCCTTTCACCGCGATTGATCGCCAAGGGGTGGCGGCGTTAGAGGCGCAGCTGGTGGCGCATGCGCAGTCTGGCGGCTGCGTTCTGGTCACTACTCACCACGCGTTGACCGAGTCACCTGTGCTTAGGCGCATTCAGCTGGGGTAAGAAGGAGACAGCGTTGCAACGTTCACACGCTCAACTGAGCACCCCAGAGGTGGCTATCCATGCTCCCCAGGGCGGTCTGCTGGTGGCCATAAAGGCAACCCTCAAACGCGACCTCACCCTGATGCTGCGCCGTCGTGGCGAAGTGCTCAATCCGCTGGTGTTCTTTGCGCTGGTGATTACCCTGTTTCCCATTGGTATTTCACCGGATCCAGAGCTGTTGGCAAGCATTGCGCCAGGGCTTTTATGGGTGGCCGCACTGCTCGCGGCACTGCTTTCGCTGGATAGCCTGTTTCGCAGCGACTACGACGATGGCAGCCTGGAACAACTATTACTGGCACCCCAGCCGCTGGCGGCGCTGGGGTTGGCAAAAGTGGCGGTACATTGGTTGCTGACGGGGCTGCCGCTGGCACTGATGGCACCGCTGCTGGGCATCATGCTGTCGCTTCCAGCGGGAAGCTACGCCGTGCTAGCGCTGTCGTTGGCACTCGGTACGGCCAGCTTGAGCTTAATTGGGGCGATCGGAGCGGCGCTAACAGTAGGGCTGGCCCGTGGCGGTGTGCTGCTCTCGCTGCTGGTGCTGCCGCTCTATATACCAGTACTAATTTTCGGCGCAGGTGCCGTACAAGCCGCTATTTTTGGCGAGGGTATTGCCGCGCATCTGGCGATTTTAGGCGCACTGTTAGCGCTGGCGCTGATGTTGGCTCCCTGGGCCATTGCGGCATCGCTGCGCATCAGCATTAACGGTTAGAGGACGGGAACACCATGTGGGCCTTTATCAACAAACTAAGATCACCCAAGTGGTTCTATGCCATTAGCGCCAAGCTGCAGCCACTTTTTTGGGTGGCGGCGACGCTACTGCTGCTGGTAGGCACCGTCTGGGGGTTGGCCTTTGCGCCTGCGGACTATCAACAGGGCAATAGTTTTCGCATCATTTATGTCCACGTACCCGCCGCATTCCTAGCCCAATCCATCTTTGTCTCCATGGCGGTCTCCGGGCTGGTATTCATGGTCTGGAAGATCAAAGTGGCGGATATGGTCGCCACCGTGATGGCCCCGCTGGGTGCCGCGATGACCTTCGTAGCGCTTTTTTCGGGCGCAGTATGGGGCGTGCCCACCTGGGGAACCTGGTGGATGTGGGATGCACGGCTTACCTCCATGCTGATTCTGCTGTTTCTCTACCTGGGCGTAATTGCCTTGCGCGGTGCGTTTAGCAGCCGCGATAGCGGCTCCCGTGCCGCGTCTGTGCTAGCGATGGTTGGCGTGATCAATATTCCGATTATTAAGTACTCAGTGGATTGGTGGTACACCCTTCACCAGCCCGCCACCTTTACGATTACAGGGCGCTCTGCCATGACCATGGACATGTGGGCACCGCTGCTGATCATGGTATTGGGCTTTTACAGCTTTTTTATTGCCCTCACGCTGATGCGCACGCGTAGCGAAATTCTGCGTCGTGAAGCCAATAAGCGCTGGGTGCGCGAGCTTGCCGAGGAGACGAACTAATGGCCTTTTCCTCGCTAAACGAATTTTTTGCCATGGGCGGTCACGCGGTCTACGTGTGGGCTGCCTGGGGAGTTACTGCGCTGTTGATGCTAATGATCGTGTGGCACGCACGTCAGGAGCGCCGCCAGCTACTCAACGTGGTAAAGCGCCGGGCGCGTCGTGAAAATGCCCAGCGCAACGCTCAGCCATCGCACGCGCAGCCCCTGCAAGAGCCAGTTAACTCTGCTCAGAAGGACGTTCACTATGACGCCTAAACGTAAACAGAAGCTGTTTGTTATCTTAGGGCTATTGTCGCTCACCGCCATTGCGGTGGGGCTCACCCTGTATGCGCTGCGCGCCAACATCAATCTGTTTTTCAGCCCGGTACAAATTGCCCAAGGCGATGCCCCCATGGAGCGCCAAATTCGCGCGGGGGGCATGGTCAAAGAGGGCTCTGTGTCCCGCGACCCGGAAAGCCTCGATGTTGAGTTCGTAGTGACTGACTACGTGGATGATCTAGAGGTCTACTACAGCGGTATTCTGCCGGACCTATTCCGTGAAGGGCAGGGCGTGGTGGTGGTCGGCGAACTGCAGGCCGATGGCCGACTCTACGCCGATAAGGTGTTGGCACGCCACGATGAAAACTACATGCCGCCCGAAGTGGCGCAGGCACTGGAAGAAGCAGGCTACTCCCCGGCCGACTTTCAAGCGAAAGCTGCCGAAGTGGGCAAGCGCCTAGAGCAGGAAGGCTCCCCAGAAGGAAGCGACTATTGACGACTGCACGCACGCTGTGCAATAAAGCCTGATGCTAATTCGGAGCACCCATGTTGATTAAGATCATTCCTGAAATCGGCCACTTTGCCCTGGTTATCGCGCTACTCATGGCGGTGGTTCAGGCGGTGATGCCGCTTGCCGGGGCTGCCACGCGTCGCCCGCTGTGGATGGCCTATGGTCGTCCCATGGCCATCGGCCAATTCCTGTTTGTGACCATTGCCTACCTCTGCTTGACCGCCAGCTACATGCTGGACGATTTCAGCGTGGCTAATGTCGCTAACAACTCCAACTCTCTGCTGCCCTGGTACTACAAATTCAGCGCCGTGTGGGGTAACCATGAAGGCTCGGTGCTGCTATGGAGCTTGATGCTGGCGGGTTGGGGATTCGCGGCATCGGTCTTCTCGGGCGACTTGCCCCGCGACATGGTGGCCAGGGTGCAGGGCATCATGGGCATGGTGTGTGTGGGCTTCTTGCTCTTCATTTTGATGACCTCCAACCCCTTTGAACGCCTGCTGCCCAACATGCCGCAGGATGGCGCGGACCTGAATCCGCTGTTGCAGGATTTTGGCCTAGTGGTTCACCCGCCGATGCTCTACATGGGCTACGTGGGCTTCTCGGTGGTGTTTGCGTTTGCCATTGCGGCGCTGCTGGGTGGCCGATTGGATGCAGCCTGGACACGCTGGGCGCGGCCCTGGACCAATTTAGCCTGGGCGTTTCTGACCGTGGGTATTGCACTGGGCAGTTGGTGGGCTTACTACGAGCTTGGCTGGGGCGGCTGGTGGTTCTGGGATCCGGTTGAAAACGCCTCACTGCTGCCTTGGCTAACAGGCACTGCGCTGATGCATTCGCTGGCGGTGACCGAGAAGCGTGGCTCGTTCAAGAGCTGGACCGTACTGCTGGCCATCTCGACTTTCTCGCTCTCCTTGCTGGGTGCGTTCCTGGTACGTTCGGGCGTGCTCACCTCGGTCCATGCCTTTGCCAACGACCCCTCCCGTGGCTTCTTCATTTTGATGCTGCTGGCGATTACCGTCACGCTATCGCTGCTAGTGTTTGCCCTGCGTGCGCCGCGGGTGAGCCATAAGGTCGGTTTTAACTGGCTCTCGCGGGATTCGCTGCTGCTGATCAACAACATCATTTTGGTCATCATGACCGTCACGGTGCTCTTGGGCACGGTGTACCCGCTGATTCTGGATTCTCTGGGGTTGGGTAAAATCAGCGTAGGCCCGCCTTACTTCAATGCGCTGTTCGTACCGCTCACCGTGGTGATGTGTGTCTTCATGGGCTTGGGGCCGGTGGCGCGTTGGAAAAGCATGAGTGGCCGTGAGCTGTGGCGCAAGCTAGGTCTCGCGGCGGCAGCTGCCATCGTGCTGGGTGTGGCCATGCCGTTGGTCTACGGCGGCGAATGGAACCTGTGGGTGTCGCTGGGCATTATTTCTGCGCTGTGGATCGTCTTGCCGATGGTGCGCGACCTGTTCGACAAGACCCGTCACGCCAGCTCGTTTGTCGCCGGGCTGCGCAAGCTCTCGCTCTCTTATTGGGGAATGGTGCTGGGCCACGTGGGCATTGCGGTGACCATCGTGGGCGTTGCCGTCGTTTCGAACTACAACATCGAACGCAACGTGCGCATGTCGCCGGGCACCACCGTGGAAGTGGCGGGCTATCAGTTCACCATGACGGAACTCACCAACCGACGTGGCCCCAACTTCCTGGCCGATACT
Source organism: Halomonas sp. Cn5-12 (assembly GCF_021532545.1). NCBI lineage: Bacteria > Pseudomonadati > Pseudomonadota > Gammaproteobacteria > Oceanospirillales > Halomonadaceae > Halomonas > Halomonas sp. Cn5-12. Next base: position 20,443 of record NZ_JAKGAY010000033.1, on the reverse strand, counting down.
TCGATCATTCAGGTACAGCGCGGGGACGAGGGACGCAGCTTCGTGATGCGCCCCGAGAAGCGCCTTTACCTCGCCACCGGCATGCCCATGACCCAAGTTGCGCTGCGCCCTGGTTTGTTCCGCGACCTCTATGTGGCCATGGGTGAAGACCTGGGCGACGGCAGCTATGCCATGCGCGTCCAGTACAAGCCGTTTGTGCGCTGGCTGTGGTTAGGCGGCCTGCTCATGGCCTTCGGCGGCATCTTGGCCGTAGCGGATAAGCGCTACCGCCGCGCAGCCGCGCGCCAACCTGCATCCTCACGTATTGATCAATCTCCGTCACAGGAGGCCACGGTATGACACGCCGCCTGCTGTTGCTTCTTTTACCCATCGGTTTTGTGGGCATCGCGCTGTTTCTCTATCAAGGGCTGGGGCGCGACCCTTCACAGCGAGACTCAGCGCTGATGGCGCGGGATTTTCCTGCGTTCGAAGCCTCCACGTTGCGGGATGCCAACCGTCAGGTGGATCAATCGCTGCTGACAGGGGAGGTCACGCTCGTCAACGTATGGGGCGAATGGTGTCCCGCCTGCAAGCAGGAAATGCCGCAGCTGTTAGAACTCGCTGATAACGGCATCCGTATGGTGGGCATCAACTACCGAGATACCCGCGAGAAAGGCTTAGAGTTTTTAAGCGAGTTTGGCGACCCCTTTGAAGTGAATGTTTTCGACCCTGAAGGCAGCCTGGGCTTTGATCTTGGCGTTTACGGCGCACCGGAAACGTTCTTGGTGGATGCCGATGGAGTGATTCGCTACCACCATAAAGGCTACGTGTCACCTGAAGACGTTCGTGAACGCATCCTGCCGGAGGTAGAAAAATGGCGTTAATGCGTGGGATCTTCGCCGTGATGCTGCTGGCACTGGCGGGCAGTGTCGTGGCGGCAGGCATTGAAGTTCGCGAGTTCGACGACCCGGTGATGGAGCAGCGCTACCGTGATCTGACCTCCTCCATGCGCTGCCCGCTATGCGAAAACCAGGCGATCGATGACTCGGACGCGCCGATCTCTGGTGATATGCGCGAGCGGGTCTATCAGCTGCTTCAAGACGGTCAGTCGGATATCGAAATCATCAACCACATGGTGCAGCGCTTTGGGGAGTACATCCTCTACAACCCGCGCCTGGAAAACCGCACCTACCTGCTGTGGGGGCTACCCATTGGGTTGGTGGTGCTAGGCATGCTGGTCGTCGTGCTGATGGTACGCGCCCGCCGCAATGCATCTGCGAAAGCGTTGAGCGCAGAAGAACGCGCCCGCTTGGATGCCCTGATTAACCGCGAGAGGTCTTCATGACACCGCTCTGGATAGCGATTGCCTTACTGTTACTGCCCGCGCTGTGGCTATTAGTTGCCCCCATGCGCGGTGCCCGCGTTCTGCGCGACCAGCTAGATCACTTTGAAGCCAACGATACGTCTGCCGAGCAGAACGTGGCGATTTTCCAGCGGCGCATGGCGTCCCTGGAAGCGGCACGCGAGCGTGGCGACATCGACGACGCTCGTTTTAATGAAGATCGCCTAGAGCTAGAGCGCAGCCTGCTGGAAGACACTGCCACTCGGGCCAAGCGGCCACTGAAAGCTGCGAGCGCTGGACGGCTGGTGGTGCCGCTGGTCATGGTAGCGGTGGTGGGTGCCAGTACGTTTTGGTATCAGCAAAACGGTGCCGAAGGAGACCTGACGCTCTACGCGATTCAAGAAGAGATCAGAAACGACCCGGAAGGCTCGTTGATGATGTTCCTGGAGCGCATGGAGGCCGAAGCCGAGCGCCAGCCTAACAACCCCAACGTGTGGAGCTCGCTGTTTCCACTCTACCGGGATACCGGTCAGCCTGACAAAGCAGTCGATGCGCTGGAGCGCTTGATCGCCATCGAAGGGCGCATTCCGCCGCTGCTCGCTCAGTTGGCGCAGCTCCGCTTCTTCATGGCCGAGCGGGAGTTAACGCCCGAGGTACAGGCGCTGGTCGATGAAACGCTTGAACTAGACCCCCGTCAGCCCACCGTGTTGGGGCTTCTGGGCATTCACGCCTTCGATAACGGTGATTATGAAACGGCCGTCGACCGTTGGCGCCGTGCCGTTGCCAATATTTCAGACCCAGAGACGGCTGCTTCCCTGCGTGATGGTATCCGTGTGGCCCAAGAGCGCATGGGTGTCGCACCGGAGCCATCTGCCGCCGCTCAGGGCCAAGGCGTGCGGGTGAGCGTCTCGCTGGATGAGGCGCTGGCAGACCGTGTCAGCGACGATGCGACGGTGTTCATTACCGCACGGGACATCGACGGCGAGCTGCCGCCGCTGGCAGTGATCCGCGCACAGGTTGCCGATCTGCCGATGACCGTGGTGCTGGACGATACCGCCGCCATGTCGCCGCAAGCGCAAATCTCCCAGGTGCGTGAAGCACGCTTGGTGGTGCGTGTCTCAGAATCTGGGCAGGCCACGCCGCAGCCGGGCGACCTGTTTGGCGATTTGGAGAGCGTCAGCGTAGGTGCTATCAGCGAAGACGATGCGGCCAATGTCGTTATTAACCGTGTTTTTGAATAAAACCCACGAAAGCAACTTCTGCCAAGGGTCGCAATGCGCTTAACCTCTATTCGTCTCGTTGGGTTCAAGTCCTTTGTCGATCCGGTCACCGTGCCCTTCGATGGCAACATGACGGCCATCGTTGGGCCCAACGGCTGCGGTAAATCCAATATTATCGACGCCGTGCGCTGGGTGATGGGGGAGTCCTCCGCCAAAACCCTGCGCGGCGAATCCATGGCCGACGTTATCTTCAACGGCTCTACCGGGCGTAAGCCGGTAGGGCAGGCCTCTATCGAGCTGAAGTTCGATAACCGCGATGGCGGCATGGGCGGTTTATACGCCCAGTACTCAGAAATTGCCGTCAAACGCCTGGTGACCCGGGATGGCCAGTCCAACTACTTCTTCAACGGCCAGAAGTGCCGCCGCCGGGATATCGCCGACCTGTTCATGGGGACCGGCCTAGGCCCGCGCTCCTACGCCATTATCGGCCAGGGGATGATCTCGCGGCTGATCGAAGCGCGCCCGGATGACCTTCGCGCCACCCTCGAAGAAGCCGCGGGGATTTCCAAGTACAAAGAGCGCCGTCGGGAAACCGAAAACCGCATGCGGCGCACCCAGGAGAACCTGGAGCGCCTGGACGATATTCGCGAAGAGCTGGATAAACAGCTCGAACGCCTCAAGCGCCAAGCGGAAGCCGCCAAGCGTTACCAAGAGCTCAAACAGCAAGAGTATCGCTTAAAAGGCGAGTTGGCGCTGCTGCGCGGCCGAACCCTGCGGGCCGAACAGTCTCACCAAGAGAGCCGTGTCCGCGAGCTGGAAATTGCCGTCGAAAAAGACGTGTTTGGCGTGCGTCAGTGCGAAACCCGCCTGGAGCAGGCCCGCGAACAGCACGACGAGCTGGCCGACGTGTTGGACCGCCACCAGCAGCAGTTTTATGAAACCACCACGCGCATTGCCCGCTTAGAGCAGGACCAGGCCCACCGCCGCAGCCGCGAAGCGCAGTTGGCCAATGACATTGCCACCGCCCGACGGGATCTCGACGAGCAGCGCCAGGTCAGCGAGGGCGACCAGGAGCGGCTCGCGGTGATCGATGAGCGCTTTGAGGAGCTGCTGCCCGAGCATGAAGCGCTGGAAGAGCAGCTCGAATTGCTCGAGCAGACCCTGGCCGACGCAACGCCAGCGCTGGAAGCCGCTGAACAGCAGTGGGCCGACGCCGAAAACCGCTGGCGTGAGGCCAGCCGCGATGCCGACCGTAGCCAAGACCAACTGCGTGATTTAGAGCAGCGTATTGCCCGTTTGCAGGCTGAGGGGCAACGCCGCCGCCAGCAGCGCGGCGAGCTGGCCGACATGACTGCGCTACAAAACGAGCACGCCGAATACCAAGCCCGCCTGGAAGAAGCCGACCAACGTGCCGACGCCTTCCAAGTGGAGCGTGAGCAGTGGCAGCAGCGCTACAGCGATGCCAAAAGCGCCTACCAGCAAGCGGTAACCTGCCGCGACGAGCAACGCGCTGCGCTTAGCCAGCAGCAGGGTGAACTTGCTTCGCTGCAGGCGCTGATGGATGCCGCCCTGGCCGATCACGACCCTCAGCTAAGCGAAACACTTGCCGCTCATGGCCTTGCTGATGCCCCCCGCTTGGGTGAAGCCATTTCGGTTAGCCAAGGCTGGGAGCGGGTTATTTCCTGGCTACTCGCCCCTTGGTTAAACGCCCGACTGGTAGCCGCCCATCAGCTAAACGCACTGCCCGAAGCGCTGGCGACGGAGTGGTGCTTGATTGATCAAGCGCCGCCTTCCACAGCCACGGCGGGCGCAGGCCATCGCCTCAGCGATTTGGTGAAAGGCGCGGGCGCGCTGACGGAGTGGTTGGCGAGTATTCACTATGTTGATACTGCTGACGCGGCGGAAGCGTTGTTGCCTACGCTTGCTCCCGGTGAGAGTGTGGTTAGCCAAGACGGCGTATGGCGCGGTCGCGGTTGGCTGCATCAGCAATCCAATGGCGAAGGCGTCGATGCGCTACTGGTCACTCGTCGCCGCTATGAGGAGCTGGCCGCAGAGCGTGAGCGGGCGGAAGAGGCGCTGGCGCTCTTGGATGAACAGTGCGAAGCCGCCAACGAGACGATTGAAACGTTAGAACTGACCCGTGAGCAGCAGGCGGAGCAGGAGCGTGACCATGCGGCCACCCGCCAACAACTAGCGGTGCAAGAGCAGCGGCTTGCCCAACGCCTTGAGCATCTCTCCAGTCGCGCCACGGAGCTGGACGACGAACTGGCCCAGCTGCAAGAAGATGAGGCGGAGTTAACGCTTACTTTAGAAGAGCAGCGCGCTCGTTGGCACACGGCCATGGAGCAACTGGAAACCGCCGCAGAAGCCCGCGAAACCAGCGCCGAACAGCGCCACCGCCAGCGTGAGCAGCGTGAGCAGCTCAATCAACAGCATGCCCCGCTCAAAGCGCGTCAGCAGGCGCTGGCCCTGGAGCGTGAGCGCTTAAAAGCCGAGCGCGACAGCCTGCGCGCGCAGCAGTCCCGCTCAAGCGATACCGAAGAGCGCCTCTCACTGCGTATTGCCGAGCTGGAAGAGTCCCGTGAAATGCTGGTCGAGCCCGACGAGCTGGCCGCTGAGGAGCTCGAAGAGCTGCTCCACCAGCGCGAACAGCAGGAACGACGGCTCAATGAAACGCGCCAACAGGCCCAGGCGCTGGCCGAGCAGCTGCGCAACGATGAGTTAGCCCGCCAGCAGCACGAGCGCAATCTTGAACAGAGTCGCGAACAGCTCCAGCAGCGCCGCATGGACGTGCAGGCACTAGCGCTCAAAGCAGCGACCCAGGATGAGCAGTTAGCAGAACTAGGCCACGATGCCGATGCGCTCGCCAGCACGCTGCCCAGCGATGCCAGCGAACCTGCGTGGCAAGAGCGTTTGGAAAGTACCTCGGAAAAAATCCGCCGCCTGGGGGCGATCAACCTTGCGGCCATCGAGGAGTACGATCAGCAGGCCGAGCGGCGTAATTACCTAGAAGCCCAGCATGCCGAGCTCACCGAAGCACTGGAAACGCTGGAGCGGGCGATCAAGCGGATCGATCAAGAAACCCGCGTCCGTTTCCGGGAGACGTTCGATCAGGTCAATAACGGTCTGCAAACGCTCTTTCCCCGTGTGTTTGGCGGTGGGGCGGCGTGGCTGACGCTGACCGGTGATGACCTGTTGGAAACCGGCGTGGCCATCATGGCCCGACCGCCGGGTAAGAAGAACAGCACGATTCACCTGCTATCCGGTGGGGAAAAAGCCCTAACTGCGCTGTCGCTGGTCTTTGCCATCTTCCAGCTTAACCCGGCCCCGTTCTGTATGCTGGATGAGGTCGACGCTCCGCTGGATGACGCCAACGTTGGCCGCTACGCCAAGCTGGTGAAAGAGATGTCCGAAAGTGTGCAGTTCATCTATATCACCCACAACAAGATTGCCATGGAAGCCGCCGAGCGCCTGATGGGGGTCACCATGCAAGAGCCCGGCGTTTCGCGTTTGGTTTCCGTGGGTATTGATGAGGCCGCTGAGTTGGTCGAATAGTGCGTGTGGCTCATGGCTGCGCCGTGTTGCGACTTCCCTAGAGTTTCCTTATTTGCCAAGGCGTGCCTGTCACCTGGGTGCGCCAGCGCAAGCGGATAGTAACGCCATGCCCACGAAATGCTTTGATAACAGCAAGTTGTTGAAAAAACGTGGTGTTGGCGGTGGGGTCGTCGCGGCCGTATAGGCTTAAGTCCCGCTTATCGCTTGCGAATCATTACCTGTTGTTAAAGCGCAATGCGTTCATAAGAAACTAGCGATAGTGAAAAACATTCACTAGCATAACGTTTAAATAGGGTGAACTGAGTGGGTAGCGGCCTCACACGGCACTCCGCGTTTGGCCACCCGTATCAGAGATGGAATGACGCGGAAAGGGCACTTTTGATGGTTGATAAGGTCGAAAAATTCGCCTAAAAAGCTCCCTTAGCGGCTCAAACGTGTGAAAATCAGCAAAAATTGGCTCTTTTCGTAGCAACCGCGCTATGCTTGGTGCTAAATATCGATTTATAAGAAGGTTCCCATATTCTGGCGCAGTGCCGCTCACTGTGCCCTAGTAACCGGTTAGATGACCCATGGAATGCTCGACATGGAATTAAGAGAGTGGTTAATCATTCTAGGACTGGCACTGGTTTCGCTAATCGTTGTCGACGGTGTGCGTAGGCTCCAGCGTCAGCGTCGTGTGCCCCGGCTAGACCAAGCGGTAAAAGATTTGCCTACCGCGAAGTTGGAAGAGTTAGACGACGAGGCGAAAGAAGCTGAGATCAATTGGGAACTGCCAAACGGCGGTGCCCGGGTCGTTAAAGCTGCTGACTACAGCGGGCTGGGTCAAAAACCCAAGTTAGAGCGCCAAGAGCATCCAGGGCCTTCTAGGGTGCTGTCTGATTTCCGTCGCTCGGTTACCAAACCCTCAGGAAAGCCAAAACCTGCAGCAGCGAAATCTAACAAGGCGGAGCCGGCTGTCCAGGCAGCTACTGCTAATGTGTCAGCAACAGCTGATGCGTCTGCTGAAACCAGAAACGAAATGCGCGAACCGCCACGCCGTGAGCCAAGTGTCTTTACAGCTCGTGAAGAGGCCCCGAAAGCAGAGGCCCCCCAGCCAGCGACCCCGGAGCCGTCCATGAGTGCCATGGAAGACGAAGCACCCCAGTCTCAGCAAACAGGTACAGCACCTGCGTCGTTCTCTGCCACTGATGAAGCACCTAGCGAACAGCCGAACACCGCTGAGCTAAATGCCTCTCATACACCAGAGCCCCATGCTGAGCTGGAAAGCAACCGAGCTCCTGAAGAGCCAGCGGCCGCTGAGCCAGATATTACTCCTGAGCCCGAGCCGGTGCTTCGCGCCGAGCCTGAAGATGCGGTATTTGCCAAGCACGCTTCCGACGCACCCAAGCGCCGCCAGTTGCGCGCCGACATGGCAGGCGATCACGAGCTAGATGACGATGAAATCGACGAGTATCGTTTAGTCGATTTTGAAGGCATTGGCCGTTCCTTTAAGCGCCGTATTATTGAGCGCCGTAAAGAGAAAGCCATCAAAAAAGCCGAGAAAGCCAAGCGAGCTGAAGCAGCCGCCAAGCAAAAAGCTGAGCGTAAAGCGCTGGAAGCCGAGCAGCGCCGTGAAGCGAAGCAGGCCGCTGAAGCGGAAAAAGCGCGTATCGCTCAAGAAAAAGCTCAAGCTCGCGAAGCCGCTGCTGCTAATGAAGCTGCCGCCCAACGCGACGCCGTGCAGCAGGCGCATGCCGAGCCTGAATTAGAGCGCTACGCAAACAGCGCTAGCCGCTATGAAGATCACTACCAGAGCGTTGATGACGAGTACGATGACGCTTATGCAGCCCAAGACAATGTTGTGCGCGCGCACCCTACGTTGGAAAAAGCTCTGCGTCATGACGTGAACGGCGAGCACGCCAAAGAGACGCTTGCCAATGCTGACGAGTTGGTAGTCATTAGCGTGCTGTCGCGTGATCCCGAAGGTTTTGATGGCGACAAGTTACTTGAACTAATGATGGCCTGTGGGTTGCGCTATTGCCGCGCGATGGGCGTCTTCAATCGCTTTGAAACGGAAAGCCCCAATAGCGAGCTGCAGTTCTCGATGGTGAACGTGCTCAAACCCGGCACTTTCCCCATCGAAGAGATGGATGAGTTTGTAACGCCTGGGATCACTTTCTTAATGCCGCTGCCCGGTGCGGTGGATAGCTCGGCTGCTTTTGAAGCAATGGTCGAAACGGCCATGGTGGTGGTACGCCACATGGGCGGCGAGCTTAAAGATGAAAACCGCAGCGTGATGACGGCGCAAACCATCGAGTTTGCCCGGCAGCGTGTTCATGAATTTGAGCGTCGCCACCGCCTGCACCGCCATATGCAGGCTCGCTAAACGCCGCGTTGCGCGAACACCCGCCTTCCTCAAGAAGGCGGGTGTTTTTGTTACTAATTACCTGTTTTATTTGTCTTCGGAACCTCTGAATGAGTCAGCCTGACCCCACCCTGCTGGAAGAGATCAGCCAACTACGCGCTGATCTGGATGACGCCAACTACCGCTACTACGTGCTAGACGAGCCAACGTTAACCGACGCTGACTACGACCGTAAGTTGCAGCGCTTAAAGCAGTTAGAGGGCGAGCACCCCGAGTTGATTTCCCCCGACTCGCCCACTCAGCGAGTCGGCGCCGCTCCGGCAGAGGGCTTTCCCGAGGTTGCCCATGCCATTCCGATGCTCTCGCTGGATAATGCCTTTAGTCGTGACGATATTGTGGCCTTTGCCGAACGCGTGGCGGAACGCTTGGAGTGTCAGTCGGAAGAGATTGAGTTTAGCTGCGAGCCGAAGCTGGATGGCGCGGCGGTATCGCTGGTGTATGAGCAGGGCGTGTTGGTCAGCGGTGCGACCCGTGGGGATGGTCGCACGGGGGAAGGCATTACCTCTAACCTGCGTACCTTGCGCTCGGTGCCGCTTAAGCTCATGGGCAAAAACGTGCCTGAGTTGGTCGAAGTGCGCGGCGAAGTGATTATGCGCCACTCCGGCTTTGAAGCGCTCAACGAGCGTGCCAGAGAAGAGGGCAGCAAAGTATTTGCCAACCCGCGCAACGCTGCGGCTGGCAGCCTGCGTCAGCTCGACCCGCGCATTACGGCGACCCGCCCGTTGGAGTTCCACGCCTACCAAGCAGCACGCTTGGAGCCAGACTTGGGCGATGCCACCCACAGTGCGCTGATGGCACGGCTGTCCACTCTGGGCTTTCGCACTAGTGCAGAGTTAACCACGATGTACGGCCCCGACGCGGTAGCCGACTACTGCGAGCAGCTAGGCGCTAAACGCGACCAGCTTGGCTATGACATTGATGGTGTGGTGATTAAGGTCAACGACCTGCGCCACCAGCGAGAGCTGGGTTTTGTTGCCCGTGCCCCGCGGTGGGCGGTGGCGTTTAAATTCCCTGCCCAAGAAGAAGTCACGACCCTCAACGATGTGGAGTTTCAGGTAGGTCGCACCGGGGCGATTACGCCGGTGGCGCGCCTTGCGCCGGTCACCGTTGCGGGAGTGACGGTCTCTAACGCCACGCTGCATAACGCCGATGAAATTACTCGCTTGGGCGTGATGATTGGCGATACGGTAGCCATTCGCCGCGCAGGGGATGTGATTCCACAAGTGGTGCGAGTGGATGAAGAGAAGCGCCCGGCGGATGCCCGTGTGATTACCTTCCCCGACCACTGCCCCGTGTGCGGCTCGGATATCGAGCGCCTGGAAGGCGAGGCGGTGGCACGCTGCTCTGGTGGGCTTTACTGCGCTGCCCAGCGTAAAGAGGCGCTGAAACACTTTGCCAGCCGTAAAGCGCTGGATATCGACGGCCTGGGCGAGAAGCTGATTGAACAGTTGGTGGATCAGGAGTGGGTGAAGACGCCTGCCGATCTCTTCCATCTTAGCGTAGAGCAGCTAAAGAGCCTGCCGCGTATGGGTGAAAAGTCAGCGACAAATTTGGTTAACGCCCTGGAAAAAGCTAAACAGACCACGCTGGCGCGGTTTATCTACGCGCTGGGCATTCGTGAGGTGGGCGAAGCCACGGCTGCTAACGTCGCCAACCATTTCGGCACGCTGCAAGCGCTGCAAGACGCCGATCAAGCGGCGCTGGAAGCGGTGAATGACGTAGGCCCCATTGTTGCCAAGCATATCCACACGTTTTTTCGCCAGCCCCATAACCTGGAAACACTCCAAGCGCTGATTGAGGCGGGCATTACTTGGCAAGAGTCAGAAGTCACCCAAGGCCCCACGCCGCTAGAGGGCCAAACCTGGGTGCTGACCGGTGCCATGGAGAGCATGACCCGTGACGAAGGCAAGGCGCGGCTTCAGGCGCTGGGGGCCAAGGTGGCGGGCAGCGTCTCTAAAAAAACGACTTGCCTAGTGGCGGGCGAAGCTGCAGGCAGTAAGCTCACCAAAGCCGAGCAGTTGGGGGTTGAAGTGATCGACGAAGCCACCTTTATTGAGCGTTTAGCCGCTTGGGAGCAAAGCGAATGAGCCGATTTATCGAAGTGCCCGCGCGGATGCTGCCGCCAGAAACCTTAACCGCGCTGCTGGAAGCGTTTGTTACTCGACAAGGCTACGACACCACCGATACCGGCGAAGGCATGAGCGGCTGGGTCGCTGAGCTTAAGCAGCAGCTTGACCGACACGAGCTGATCATTGCCCACGACCTAGAGCTGGAAATGACCGAAGTGATGACCCTCGCCCAGTGGCGCTCCTTTGGGCGAGAGTTAGCAGATGATGAAGAAGAGGGCGATTACTGAGCCCGCACCAGCGCGCTAATGATGCGCCGCCCTGGGTGAAGGTGGTCAGCCAATGGCTGCTCGATGGGAAGCGGTTCATCGCAAATGCGCGATGCGATAACCTCCGCGCACAGCGGCGCGCTGGCCAGCCCTCGGGAACCGTGGGCGGTGGAGATCCACAGCCCTGGGTAGTGTTCACCGGTGATGGGCGGCACCTTAGAGGCATCCTTGCTTAGCACGGCGTAATCCCGCCGCCACGCCTGCGCATTGGGCACTGGACCAGCGTAAGGGGCTTTATCGGGGCTGGCGGCTCGCACCGCTGCCCTACCTTCCAGCGCCTCTGGGCTTAACGTAACGCCAGCTGCCTCTAGCGCGGCGACCCACTCTGGCAGCGCTTGGCGTAGCTCATCAATATTGCGCTGGTGCTCTTCCTCGACTACTTGCGTTGTGGCGTTATTGGGCACAAAGCTGGCGCCAAAGGTCAGTACGTTATCCATCGGTGGTGATACATAGCCTCCCGCACATACCACTTTAGTGGGCACCTTCGTACCTGCTGGCAGCGTTAGCTCACTGACCTGGCCGCGCACCTGCTGCAACGGCAGCTCGGCGGTTTGAGCAAACTGGTTAGCCAGGGATGCCGTAGCCACGACCACATGATCAGCCTGCAGCGTTTCGCCGCTGGCCAGCGTGACCTGCCACTGCGCCGTTTGGGAGGCTTGCTGGGTTTGCTTTAGCTCGCTGACGTCGCCCTGCCGTAGGGTGATATTGTCGTGCTGCAACAACTGTTCGCAGAGCTTTTTGGGCTGAACCCAGCCCGCCTGGGGATAAAATAGCCCGTGGGCTGCAGAGACCGGTACTTCCGCCAGCTCGCTTAGCGCATTGGTCTGTGCAGACACGACCGGCTCCGGCAGCGGATGATTGGCCATAAAACGCTGCTGGCGGGTCGCCTCTTTATTACTTAGCGCGAGCTGTAACACGCCACAAGGCTGCCAGAGCGGCGGCTCCTGTGGGTGAGCTGAGGCCAGTTGGCCAAACCAGCGCTGGCTATACAGCAGCCCCGCTAAATAGAAGCGGCTTTGATGATTGGTTTCCACCGCCAGCTTCACATAGAGCGCCCCTTGACGATTGCCGGAGCCGCCCGCGCCAGGGGCGTCACGCTCAACCACCGTGACTTGCTTGCCGCGCTTAGCCAGCGCTGCCGCTACGCTGCTGCCCGCCATGCCCGCGCCAATTACAATCACGTGCTTTGCATCGCGGTGGGCAGGGGGCGTGAACCAGGGCGCCGCGTTGCGCCGCGTATCTGTGGGCGGTGCTTCTATACCGCCCGCTAGCATCTCCCGCTTACGGCCAAACCCCGGCACTTTTTTCCAGTGAAACCCCGCCGCTTTCAGCCCGCGCTTGACGATGCCCGCACAGGTAAAGGTGGCAAAGGTGGCGCCAGGGCGGGAACGGGCCGCCATGGCTTCAAACAGTTCCGGCTGCCACATATCCGGGTTTTTAGAGGGGGCAAAGCCATCTAAAAACCAAGCATCCACTTGGCCCTCCAGCAGGTTCAGCCGCTCGGTGGTGTCGCCAAAGTGCAGGTCGAGGGTGACGCGCTCGCTTAGGTGCAAACGGTGGATGCCGCTTACCGCCTCTGGCCATAGTTCGCACAGCACTTGTGAATAACTGGCCAGCGACGGCCAGGCGCTTAGGGCGCGGGTAAGCGCTTCCCGGTCGAGGGGAAATTTTTCTGTGGATAACAGATGCAGCCGTGCGCCTTTTGGGGCGTGCTGCTCAAAGCAGGCCCAGGCGCACAGTATATTTAGCCCGGTGCCAAAGCCTGTCTCGCCAATCACAAAGGCCCGTGCTTCCTGCCAAGCCGCAAACCGCTCGGGAAGTCGGTTGGCCCCTAAAAAAACGTGCTCGGTTTCTGCACGCCCATCCTCACGGGAAAAATAGACGTCGTCGAAGGCGTCTGAATGGGGAGAAGTGTCGTTCCACGTCAGCTGTGGGGCGGTTAACGCTTCAAGTGGGGGTAGAGCACTAGGGGATTGAGCAGGGCGTTGAGTCACGCGAGCATCCGTGGTGGCGATAATTGGTTAAAAAATGATCAATTTGTTAATCGGGGCGCTATCTCTGGCTTATAGAAAAGCGTCCGCCGAGTTTTCACAGAGTTTTCCACAGGCTCTGTGAAAAAGCGGGCGGACCCTCCACACTCGCCCCTATTGGTCAAGGCAAAACTTTTTTGAACGGCTTAACAATTACCTTGGCATAGACCCCAGCGATGATGTATGGATCGGCATCTGCCCAGGCTTGGGCGTCCTCTAAACTATCGAATTCCGCCACCACTAAGCTGCCGCTAAAGCCCGCATTGCCGGGGTTGTCGGAATCAATGGCGGGGTGCGGGCCGGCCAGAATAAGCCGCCCCTCATCGCGCAGTGCTTCAAGCCGCGCTAAGTGGTCGGGGCGGGCTGCTAAGCGGCGCTCTAAGCTGTTGGCAACATCTTCACTGATAATGGCGTAAAGCATGGGGATAACTCCTTGAAGGCAGGGGTAACGTATCGGCCATAACATTGACCGCACCCCGGTTAGCGCGCACCATGGCGAGCTTGTTCGTGTTCAACACGCCTATTCTGACAAACTCGCCACACGGCGTCATGCTAATGCCACTACTTCCTAACGCTCTTGCCTCCGTACTGCCTACCGCATTCGATGCCGACCAGCGCTACTCGGTTGACCTGCACATGCACTCAACCGCTTCTGATGGGGCGCTTTCCCCGACGGATCTGGTAACCCTATGCGCTGGGCGTGGGCTTACTCACATGGCGCTCACCGACCATGACACGATGGAAGGGGTGGAAGAAGCGAGCCGCGCCGCCCAGCAGGCAGGGCTTTGCCTGGTGCCGGGGTGTGAGTTATCCACCCGCTGGCAGGGGATTAATATTCACGTGGTAGCGCTAATGCCCGGCGGGCTGCAGGGGCCGATGATAGAGGGGCTTGAGCAGCAGCGGGAAGCGCGTATCAAGCGCGCTGAAGTGATCGCCGAGCGTTTAGAAAAAATGGGTTTACCCAACGCGCTGGAAAAAGCCCGCGCCCAGGCAGGCAGCGACCGCCCCCTAGGGCGACCTGACTTTGCCCGGGCGCTGGTGGCGGAAGGTGTGGTAGCCGATTGGGCCGGAGCCTTTAAGCGCTACCTGGGCAGTGGTAAAAAAGGCGATGTTAAAGCCCATTGGCCGGAAATTAGCGAAGCAGTGGGTTGGGTAGTGGCGTCTGGCGGAGTGGCCGTGCTGGCCCATCCGCTGCGCTACGGGCTTACCCGGCGCAAGCGCGGCCTGTTGATGGATACCTTTATGGAAGCCGGTGGCCAAGGCGTAGAGCTTGTTAGCGGCCAGCAAAACCCAGACGCCACCCGTGATTTGGCGCGCCAGTTGGTAGAGCGGGAGCTGTACGCCTCGTTGGGCAGTGATTTCCACTTTCCTGGCAGCCATGCAGCGCCTGGCAGCATGAGCCCGGTGCCCCGTACCGCCGCGCCGCCTATTTGGCAGCACCCCCGTTTAGCCCACCTGCGCGATGCCCCGAGCGGTATGCTGGGTGCTAAGCCGCTGAATAAGCTAAGCTAAAAGTGATATCGCTAAAAACCTTAGCTAACAGATGCCTACGGGCAGGAGTAAGCGATGAGCCAATATTTTCAGATTCATCCGGAAAACCCGCAAAAGCGGCTGATTGACCAAGCCACCGAGATTATTCGTAAGGGTGGAGTAGTCGCTTACCCAACGGACTCAGGCTACGCGCTGGGCTGCCATTTAGGCGAAAAAAAGGCCATCGAGAAGATCAAATGGCTGCGCTCGCTGGATGACAAGCATAACTTTACTCTGGTGTGCTCGGATCTTTCCGAAATTGGCACTTACGCTAAAGTGGATAACGCCGTGTTCAGGCTGCTGAAAGCCCACACGCCCGGCCCCTACACCTACATTTTGGATGCCACTACCGAAGTGCCGCGCTTGCTGCTGCACCCTAAGCGCCGTTCTATCGGTGTGCGGGTGCCCAACCACCGCATTACCCACGCGCTGCTAGAAGCGCTGGGTGAGCCGCTAATGAGCGTGACGCTGATTCCGGTAGGCGAAGCGTTGCCGATGAGCGACCCCGAGGAGATCCGCGACCGCTATGGGGCTCATCTGGATTTGATTATCGATGGCGGTGCTTGCCACCTCGACCCAACGAGTGTGATTGATCTTCGCGAACTGCCGCCCAAAATCGTGCGGGAAGGGCGTGGCGATATAACGCCGTTTCAAGAGTAGCGGTCGCTGAGTACTATTAAAACGGGGGCGCTTAGCGTCCTCGTTTTCGTATCGGCGAGGTGCTATTTATCCTCGCTTGGTGTCTCATCGTCGCTGCTCTCTTTGTGCGCTTTTTTGCGCGGCTCCTCGCTGTTCTCATCCAGCCAAGTGCCGCAGCGCAGGCAGTAGCGGGCGCGCTTTTCATGGCGGTCGTGCCCACAGCCTGGGCAGGCTTCTTCTGAGTAGCGGTCTTCACGAATCGAGCGGATCACTTGGGCAGAAAACACCCCGGTGGGCACGGCAATAATCGAGTAGCCAATCAGCATCAGAATCACCGTGATGGCTTTGCCCAGCGAAGTGGCGGGCACAATATCCCCATACCCGACGGTGGTGATGCTCACGATGGCCCAATATATCGACATCGGTATGCTGGTAAAGCCCGACTCAGGGGACTCAATGGTGTACATCAGCGCGGCAAACAGTGTGACCACCATGAGAATGCTACTGAAAAATAGCAAAATCTGGCGCAGGCTACGTTTAAGCGCATCCAGCAGTAGCCTGCCTTCCCCCACAAACTCCATCAGTCGCAAAATGCGGAAGATGCGCAGCACGCGCAAAATCCGCACCATCACCAGCGCATGCGCGCCAGGCACTAGTAGCACTAGCCAAGTGGGGATAATTGCAATCACATCCACCACGCCGTAAAAGCTTTTTAAATACACAGTGGGGCGTTCAAGGCAGTAAAGCCGTACCAGCAGTTCCAGGCTAAACAGCAGTGTAAAGGCCCATTCGATGTAGAAGAAAATATGCCCATAACGCTCGGCATAGATCTCAACGCTATCGAGCAAAATCACCGCCACGCTCAGCAGGATGGCGATGATCAAGGCGATATCGAACGCTTTGGCCCCCGGGGTATCCGACTCGAAAATCACGTGGAATAACCGCGTGCGCAATCCTTCGGCACCGGGGCTGAGGTCAAAGCTCATGGTTTCGTCCTGAAATAAGCGGCCAAGGGGGATGCGTTTCAGCGTAGCGCGGTTTGCTGACCAAGGCGACGGGCCAGCGTCAACGCTGCAACGCCGTACGCCGCCGTGGGCTGGCCGGTGGCGCCCAGCTCGGCCGTCAGCGTGAGGGCCTCGCGCCGTGCGGCGTCATCCAGCGCCGGGTGCTGGGCCAGTTCACTCAGCGCCTGTCGGGCCGCCGCTAGGTGCTCGGGGTGGCCACTGTCATGGAAGGCATCTAGCGCCACGGTGGCACGGTGCAGCCATGCGCTGGGGGTGCTGGCCTCGGGCAGTGTCCACTGCTGCTGGCCCAGGGCATTGCCTCGGGCGGCCTTGCTGCTGTCGGAAGGGCGCAGTGCTACCTGCTCTGCCAGTGCCAGGGCCAATCCCCATAGCGCATCGGCGCTGCCCTCTTTCAGCTCCAGTTCGACCTCGCCAATAGGGGCGCGGGCGCTACCCGCCACGATTTCCCCTTCGTCCACCACCAGCTCGATAGTGCTGCCTTGCCATGCCAACTGCCAGGTACGGCGGTGGAAATCGGTGCTCAGCGTGGGTTGCAGCGCCGCTATCTGTTCGGCCAACGGCCCTTGAAACGGCGGCAGCTCGGCCAGCCCGGCCTGGTCGAGAGCGTGCTCGTCCAGCGGCCACTCCCACTCTTCACGACGCGATAGCCCGCCGCCGCCCTGGCCTGCGGTCTTGACCGTTTGCAGCACGCGCGGGCCCAGTCGGCGCAGCCGAACGGCGACCCGGCCTGCGGCTAGATGGCCCTGGGGAGTATCGAAATAGGTGTTGGCCAAGGCCTGCTGCTGGGGCGGCTCTGCCAAGAACGGATGGGCCAGCAGCGCGTCGAGCGCGCCGGGCCCCAGGGCCAGCTTCAGTTCGACTTCCTGAGGGGCTGCCGGATGAGGGTGTTGGGTCATGACGCTTCCTGCCAAGTGATCTATGTTGCTTATTGATGACGGTTGAATGAACTTTTTATGACGAAGCCGAGCGCGCTCTTTATACTGTCGCCCGCCATTTCCAGGCTCCCCCGAAAACAGGCTAAAGGCTCTATGGTAACCTCCAACCCTTTTTCCGCGATGTTTGGCCGCTCGCCATTCCAGCCGCTGCTGGCCCACATCGTCAAGGCCAATGAATGCGCCGACCTCCTCCTGCCGTTCTTCGAGGCAACACTTGTCGGTGATTGGGACACGGCGGCTGAGCTGCGCGAGAACGTCACGCGCTTAGAGCACGACGCCGACACCCTGAAAACAGAACTGCGGCTGAACCTGCCTAACACCATGTTCCTGCCGGTATCGCGTTCTGACCTGCTCGATTTGATCAGTGTTCAGGACAAGATTGCCAATAAAGTGCGCGACATTACCGGCATTATGCTGGGCCGTAAAATGCGCGTACCCAATGAGCTGGCCGAACCGATGCGCGACTACATGCGCACCAGTGTGGCCTGTGTGGCCCAAGCTCGCCAAGCGCTTGAAGAATTGAAAGACCTGCTGGAATCCGGTTTTGGTCGCAATGTTTCCGATGTCATGCAAAACATGATCCGCGAACTGCACACCCTTGAGCACCAGGCCGATAGCCAGCAGGTGGCGATTCGTCGTCAGCTGTTTGAGCTTGAGAGCCAGCTACCGCCGGTGGATGTGATCTTTCTCTACAAGATCATCGAGTGGGTCGGCGAAGTCTCTGATCGCGCCGAACGCGTGGGCAGCCGCCTGCAGATCCTGACCGCACGCTAAGGGATACTCATGCAGATTATTGCCCAGCACGGTGACATTTTTATCATTCTGGCCTGTTTATTTGGTTTCTTTATGGCATGGGGCGTTGGCGCAAACGATGTCGCTAACGCCATGGGAACCTCGGTGGGGTCGAAAGCGATTACCATCAAGCAGGCGATCCTTATTGCCGTTGTCTTTGAGTTTTTAGGCGCATGGCTGGCCGGTGGCGAAGTCACCAACACCATTCGTAAAGGCATCATCGACCCGGAGTTGTTGCAGGAAGACCCACAGCTGCTGGTGTACGGCATGTTAGCGGCGCTGCTGGCAGCGGGAACCTGGCTGCTAGTGGCCTCCATGAAAGGCTGGCCCGTTTCCACCACGCACTCCATTGTGGGCGCGATTGTGGGCTTCGCGGTGGCAGGCCTGGGGGCTTCTACCGTGGATTGGGGAGCGGTTACCAAGATTGCGGCAAGCTGGGTCGTTTCCCCGCTGCTGGCCGGTACCATCGGCTTTGTGCTGTTCAAATCGGTCCACCACCTGATTTTTGAAAACGATAACCCGTTTACCGCCGCCAAGCGCTACGTGCCGGGCTATGTATTTTTGGTGGGCTTTATTGTTGCCATGGTCACGCTGACCAAAGGGCTCTCCCACGTGGGACTCGACCTGAGCTTTGGCCAGAGCTTCCTGCTGTCGATTCTGATCGGCATCGTGATCATGGGCGTCGGGGTGGTCATGCAGCGGCGTATCAAGTACGTGCAGAGCGCCAGCGACCACTTCGGCTATGCCAACGTGGAGCGGGTGTTCGGCGTTTTGATGATCTTCACTGCCTGTGCCATGGCGTTTGCCCATGGCTCCAACGACGTGGCCAATGCGGTTGGCCCGCTGGCAGCGGTGATCAGCGTGGTGCAAACCGGCGGTGAAATTGAGGGCTCGGCCCTTGTGCCCTGGTGGGTACTGGTACTAGGTGGCGGCGGTATCGTCGTTGGCTTGGTTACCTATGGCCATAAAGTCATCGCGACGGTCGGTACCGGCATTACTGAGCTGACGCCTAGCCGTGGTTTTGCGGCCACCCTGGCGGCGGCTACCACCGTAGTGCTGGCATCGGGTACTGGTCTGCCCATCTCGACCACTCACACCCTAGTGGGCGCGGTGCTGGGCGTAGGCTTGGCCCGTGGTATGGCGGCGCTTAACCTGCGAGTGATTGGTACCATTGCTATGTCGTGGCTGATTACGCTGCCTGCTGGTGCTGGTTTGGCGATTCTGTTCTTCTTTATGTTTAAAGGCATGTTTGGTTAACAGACGGAGCTAACTCCGCACCGAATGCCACAGCTCGGCTGAACCGCCAAGCCTACAGCGGCACCTTCTTAGCAAAAATCCGCGTAAGCCCTCGCCCACTCGAGCGGGGATACAAGCGGGCAGCGCGATAGCGCTGCTGGGTTTGCGGCATGGGGCCCAGTGGCATAAGCTGTACATACATCCATGCATCAATGGCGCGCCATGCTGAAGGCTACGAAGGTACGACTCTACCCCACGACCGAGCAGGCGGAGTTCCTGAACCGCCAGTTCGGCGCGGTGCGCTTCGTCTATAACACCGGCCTTCGCATCATTTCCCATCGCCACAAGCGTCACGGCCAGTCGCTGAGCGCCAAGCACGACATCAAAAAGCTGCTGCCGGTGGCCAAGAAGTCGCGCAAATATGGGTGGCTGAAAGAAGCTGATTCCGTGGCTCTCCAGCAGGCGTGCTTGAACCTCGACCATGCTTTCCAGCGCTTCTTCGACCCCGCGCAGAAAGCCGGCTATCCGCGCTTCAAGAGCAAGCGGGGCAAGCAGTCCAGCTATCACTGCGTCGGCGTCAAGGCCGGCGACGACTGGATCAAGGTGCCCAAGCTTGGACCCATCAAGGCCAGGATGCATCGACAGGTCGAGGGCAGGCTGAAAAGCATCACCTTGACCCGTACCGTCACCGGCAAGCACTACGCCTCGCTGCTCTACGAAACAGAGCAGGCCGCCCCAGCACCGCTGAAGGCGGTCGACGCCGCCAAGGTCCTCGGCCTCGATATGGGGCTGTCGCATCTGGCCATTGACTCCACCGGCCGCAAGATCGCCAATCCGCGCTTCCTCAAGCAGGCGCAGCAAAATCTCAAGCGCAAGCAGCAGGCGTTGTCCCGCACGAAGAAGGGCAGCGCCAATCGGGCCAAGGCACGGTTACTCGTCGCCAAGGCGCACGAGCGGCTGGCGAATGCCCGCCATGACTTCCAGCACAAGTTCTCTCGACAGATCGTTGACGATAACCAAGCGGTGATCGTCGAGACGCTGAAGGCCCGCAACATGATGAAGAACGCCAGGCTAGCCAAGCACATCGGCGATGCGTCCTGGCATGCCTTGGTGACCAAGCTGGATTACAAGGCCAAGGAGCAGGGCAAGCATCTGGTCAAGATCGACCCGTGGTTTGCCAGCTCCAAGACCTGCCATGTCTGCCAGCACAAGATGGACGCCATGCCGTTGAACATCCGGTCGTGGGAGTGCCCCGCCTGCCACACACAGCACGACCGGGACATCAACGCGGCGCTGAACATCAAGCATCAAGGCATTATCGAGCTGAAGGCGGAAGGGCTGTCCGTCTCTGCCCATGATTA